>JBAXGN010000101.1 GCA_037139415.1 Verrucomicrobiota bacterium
CTCGGTCGTGGCTGCCGCCATGCCGGCGATGACCGTGGTCGAAGCCGCCAAACCTCCCACACCACCGCCACCGGCCACTGTGGAAACGCCCAAATCCGCACCACCGCCTGCCCCTGTCATCGCTCAACCGGTGCCCGTCCCGGAGCCGCCTCCAGTGGCAAAACCACTCACGCCAACCGCACCAATACCGGTCGCGACGACGACTCCCGCGCAAGTGACCAATGCCCCGACGGTGCAAACCTTGGCGGTCACCCCCCCGCCGCAATCGAACACCAACCTGCTTATCGCCGGCCTCTTGATTCTTGGAGCGGCGGGCTGGATCGCTTTTCTCTGGCATCGCAAGTCACATCCCTCCCAAGGTGCCAGCCTGATCACTCAATCCATGAATTTGGATCAGGATAAAAAGCGGCGCTCCTGAGCAATGACACTATTCCTTTGCGGGATAAAAGAGGAAACGCGCGTAAATATAGGCGATCGTCTCATCAATCACCCCACGGACGCTGCCGCTGTATTTCCACCAGTGAGCGGAGTCAAAATCACGGCTTTCCAAGGCAATCACTCCCACCTGATATTCATCCCCCAGCGCCTTCTCGAATAACAGGCGCGACCGGCGTGAGTGCGGCCCGACCGACAACACGTTCACCCGGGTCTCCTTGATGCCGCGATCCTTCAGCCACTTCTTTAAAGCCAGTGCCGAAGTATAAGTGCGGTCCTTGACCACCAGCGGAGAAGGTACCGCCACCACCTCATTCGTTTTCAGTCCCATCCGCACCAGGATGACGGCACCCAGTTCGGCGGCAGTTTTGTATTCGCAGAGCGGCGATCCCCGTTCAATGGGCCCGCCGGTCACAAAAACCTGGCGATACGAATAACGTTTCATCTCCACAATCGCCGCCCGCATGGCATAATCCGGCGCCCACCCTTCCACCACCAGCACCCCGCCAGGCACCGGATCGTGCAACGCCAGAAACCCATAGGTGCGGGGCCCGACGATCAATACCAGCACCACACTCAGAAGGAGCAGCAACAACCACCCGCGCCAAGTCGGCACCCAGCATTCACGGCGGCGCAACAAACCGCCGCAACAGGCGCATGGTTTTGCCGCACCAGTCTTGGTGGTGGATTCAGCAGGTACAGGATTGGTATTCATGATTTGTTCGCAAAAGTGTCCGAACAGCGTTTACCGGATCACAACCCAAGAAACGTCGGCTGTCGGCTCATAAAAACGATCCGCAACCGAGCCACCCGCGCCAGCGTTCGCAACTCGGCCAGCGCCAATTTTTCCTCAAAATGCTCTCCCGTATTGTGAGTATCCACCAGTTGATCCGCCTGGTCCACAATCAGAAGTTTGGGATGATGCTTCCCCAGCAACTCGCTCGTTTGCGTGCAAATTCCCCGCAGGGTTCGCGCGGTATCCGAAATCAGGAGTGGCAAACCCGCCAGTTTCCCGGCGGCATGGGTGAGCCGGACAAAATCCTTGTTCGTAATGTCCCCCTGCGCGACACACGCCAAAGTGACTTGCGCCTGCCAGCAAAGCAAGTGCAGCGTCAACCGGCTGCCACTTTCCCCCAGGCTGAAATAGACCACTTCCCACCCGCGCTCGGTGGCGGCGGACACCGCCAGGCGCATCGCCAGAAAACTGCCGGCCCATAACGGTTGCACCGTCCCCGCCCCGCCTATGCGCGGTTCCGTGGCCTGCAAATGCATGCGCTCCATCCAATCCACCGCCCCGTGCATGTGTTCGCGCATTGTGACCATGGATCGTCTTTCAATCGGCGCGATTTTACCAACGGTTAGGCGGTGACGCGGCCCAGCACCTGCGGACGCTCAACGCTATCCATGGGCTTGCCGATTACGCCTTTTTTCGCCAAGGCTTTCTTGTAGGCGGCCAGGGCCAGCAACGGCCAGGCGTTCCGGTACATGTCGTACTTCAGGTAGAACACCCGGGGGAAGCCCGTGCCGGTAATTTCATCCTCGCTCCAGGAACCATCCGCATTCTGCGTGCGCGCCAGGTAATCAATGCCTCGTTTGACGCTGGGCCGGTTGGGATCGCCAAAGGCAAGCAAGCCCATGACCGCCCAAGCGGTCTGGGAGGCCGTGCTGGGCCCCTGCCCCTTGAACACCGAATCATCATAGGTGTTGCAACGCTCGCCCCAGCCCCCGTCCTCATGCTGCACGCTCTCCAACCAGTCGCGCCCGCGCAACAGCCATGGCTCGTTCATGTCGCAACCAATCGCCGCCAACCCCCGGCAAACCTGCCACGTGCCATAAACGTAATTCACACCCCAGCGCCCGTACCAGGAACCATCGGGTTCCTGCTGCTCCCGCAGATATTGCAGGGCGCGCTGCACCTGCGGGTTATCCATCGGCACGCCCTCATAGCCCATGACCTCCAGGATGCGGGCCGTAATATCGGCACACTCGGGGTCCAGCATGGCGTTGTGATCGGCGAAGGGCACTTTCTCGAGAATGCTCTTGGTGCAATCCTTGTCAAACGCCGCCCAACCGCCATCCTTGCACTGAAAGGTGAGCATCCAATTAAAGCCCCGCTTGAAGCATTCATCCCGGCGTTTGAGATTATCGGTGGGAATCAACCGCAGCGCCAGCAACACCATCGCGGTGTCATCCACGTCCGGGTTCCACTTGTTATTGTACTCGAACACCCAGCCGCTCGGCTCCACGTTCACCGGGTTCTTGTGATACCAATCCCCACGGAAACGAATTTCCCGATCCATCAGCCAATGCGCGGTCTTCACCATTTGGGGATGCTCGGCGGGCACCCCGGATTCCCGCAGGCAAATCGCCACAATGGCCGTATCCCATACCGGCGAGAAACAGGGCTCGATTCGCACGGTGTCCTTTTCCTCGTGCTCCAGCTTCTTCAACTCGGCTTTGGCGCGAACGATTTCCGGATGATCTTCGGGATATCCCAGCGCCTTGAGCGCAATCAACGCGTTGAGCATCGCCGGAAAAATCGCGGCCAGTCCATCCGTGCCTTCAAACCGTTCCAGCATCCAGTGCTCGGCGCGCTTCAAAGCCGTGCGACGGAACGGATGAATGCCGGCCTGCGCCCACAGTTCCGCAAATTTGTGCAGCTTGTCCAGCCACAGGAAAAAATTGCGCAAGGTAAAGATTTGGGGATCGCCCGCCAGCGCCAATTCATGGTCTTTGACGCCATCGGGATACAACTCGAACAAATCCACCGGCAGTTTGCGAATGGGTTTGTAATGGTTGATGATGGCCAGCGGCACCAGCATCGAGCGCGTCCAATTGCTCATGTCGTGGAAATTGACATGAAACCATTTGCCCAGCAGCATGACCTCGACCGGGATGGTGGGAATGAATTTCCACGGGAACAAACCAAACAACGCCAAATACAGTTTGGAGAAGGTGTTCATGCGCGGCACCCCCCCCAGGGCTTTGGCCATTTCCCGGGCTTTAAGCATCCGGGGATCGGTGGCCGACACCCCGGCCAGTTTCAAGGCCAGGTAGGCCTTGATGGTGGCATTCACTTCCGCCGGGCCGCCATGATAAATATTCCAGCCGCCATCGGGCAACTGCATCGAAAAGATGTGGTTGACGGCTTTGCGTTCCCATTCCTTGTCCACATCCCCCGCCCAATGGTGGTAGGCGACCGTATCCGAGACCAGCGTGCTATCCACCAACAGCTCGCCCACCCAGAAGCCTTCCGGCTTCTGGATGCTTAGCAAATAGTCCTGCGACCGCTTGAGGGCGGCTTCAAAATCGTTGAGATGGCGGGCATCCCAGTTGTTCTGGGCTGGCGGATGTCCCGCGCCGGATTGCGTTTCAGTAACTGACACGCCGGATAATCTGCGAAGTTAGCCCCCAACTGTAAAGCGTTTTTAACCTGATAATCCGGACAGGTCGAACAAGCCGCCAAAGATTTCGTTTGGCTCATTGAAGCAACTCTGCCAGATTCCATGGAAATACCTGACGCCCGTTAGCATAAAACCATCAACGGGAAAAGTGCCCAAATGCACATTGCAATAACTCAACGCGATATTGCCAGTCATTGCCAATCATCACCATTTGGGCGTATGAAAACGGTGTTAAGTGTGTGTCAAAACGTGAAGACTATGCAATTAAATCGCAGAACAAGAACTTCGGCACTCTTAAGCTTGGGGCTGGTAGTGGTCATGGGTATCACTTCATTGCCGGCGGTGGAAGGCGCCAGACAATACCTCAAACGTCCGGATGCCTGGTACGCCGGCGAGGAGGCAAAACGGATCGGGACGAATATTCTCTCCTTCCAATCGGACCTTGGCGGCTGGCCCAAGAATGTGGATACCACCGCCGCCCCGTATGACGGATCGGATCGCGCAAAGAATTTAAAGCCCACCTTTGACAACGGCGCCACCACCGATGAACTGCGGTTTCTGGCCCAGTTGTATACCGCCACCCAGGCGGAGCATTACCGCAAAGCTTTTGAGAAAGGTTATGATCACAGCCGGGGGAGAAATACTGCACGCTCTATCCGTCCAAGAGCGGAACTCCGCTCATGACCTATATCCATCCCGGCGGTCACGAGTTCCCGGCCGCCACCCTGACGCTGATTACGAAGTTCTTCAAGGAACACGCGAAGCCCTGACGCTGAGGTTAATATGCCCATGGACACCCGCCGAAACCATGATATATTGAGGCTTGTGTTGAGTCTGCCTGATTTCCGGCTGAGGCGCCGGGAACGCCAGGCGGGTTGACAACAATGCATCTGTAACGAAGAATAAAAATGAAATTAGTCAAATTGCTCACGGTGGCGGCTGTTGCGGCCGCGATTTTGGTTGGCACCACCCTCACCGCCGAAGAAGGCTGCTGCCCTTCCAAAAAAGGCCAGGCTGAAAAGGCCTGCTGCGTCGAAGCCAAGAAGGACGGCAAAGTCTGCGAAAAATGCGCCAAGGCCAAGGAAGAGGCAGCCAAGAAAGAGGAAAAGAAGTAATTTAGTTCTCTCCATCAGGCCCGCATATTTTGTATGCGGGCCTTTTTTTATGGGTGTGCCAGGCAAAATCATTCAGCGCCAGTAAAATTTCCTTGTGAACTGTAGCCATAGTCGTTGCAATAAGGGCATGTCACATACCTTGCTATGCCGTTGGACAATGCAGGCTAAACCCCTTGCGCGGGTGCCCATGATTCTACTCGCCGCCCTGGCGATTCATGCCAGCGCGGCTCCGGCACCCGCCGACCCCAAAGTCGGCACCGAGTTCGACTTGCAGGGTTTCATGGATGGTGAAATCAAAGCGGGCAAAAAGCGGATCGTCGTGCCGCCGGGACGCTATCGGGTGATGCCCAAGCGCGGCGCGCATTTGACGTTCAAGGATCTCGACGGCATCACCATCGTGGCGGACGGGGTTGAAATGATCTGCACCCAAACCTCGCGCGCCCTCAATTTCGAGAATTGCCGCCAGGTGCATTTCAAGGGGATGACGGTGGATTATGATCCCCTGCCCTTTACCGAAGGCCGGGTGGTCGCGCTGGCACCCGACAAGAGCTGGGTGGAATTCGAGATTATTCCGGGCTATCCTGAGCACCAATTGCAGGAGCGCATTGAATTTTATAATCCCGCCACCGGCGAACTGCGGCGCGAAACCCCGGGGTACAGCAAGGAATTCGAGCCGTTGGGCAACCACCACTATCGCATCGCCAAACCGAAAAGCTATCGTTATCGCGAAGATTGGGATACCGAGCAGGTGGGCGACATCCTCGTCACCAACCACTCGTATCCCAACGGGGCTGGCGGCCATGCGGTCACGGTCACCCGCTGTGTCGGGATCAAGCTGGAGGATGTGACCCTCTACGCCTCGCCCTGCTTCGGTTTTCTTGAGCATCTATGCGATGGCTCCACGTATTTGCGCTGTAAGATTGACCGGCGACCGCCGGAAAGCGACCTGGTCAAACGCGGTTGGCCGCGCCTGCGCTCGTTGGATGCCGATGCCTTTCATAGCACTGAGGCCGCCAAAGGCCCGGCGATCCTCCAATGCACCGCCAAATTTCAAGGGGATGATTGCGTCAATATTCACGGCACCTACCATTATGTGACCGGCAGCAGCAACACCCAGGTGCGCCTCGTGGTCCTGAACCGGCTGACCATCGAACCGGGCGATCCGGTGGAGTTCCTGCCCTATTCCGGCCCGCGCCCGCCGGATGCCAAGGCCGTCAAACTGGAACCGGATGCGCCGCTCACCGACGACGAGAAAGCCTTCGTCAAAAAGCTCAGCATGCACGCGAACCACAAGGAGCGCCTGCTCACCGGCCAGGTGAAATGCTTCAAGCTAACACTGGATCGGCCGGTGAACCTGCCAATGGGGTCTGCCGTCTGCTCGGGCAACCGCGTGGGCAACGGCTTCCAAGTGCGAGGCTGCGATTTCGGTTACAACCGCTCCCGGGGCATCCTCATCAAGGCCAGCCGGGGCGAAGTCGCGGAGAATAAAATCACGCATGGCTGGATGGCAGCCGTGCTAGTGGCACCGGAATTCTGGTGGTTTGAATCCGCCAGCTCCAGCGACGTGGTGATCCGTGACAATATCATTACGGGTTGCCGGAGGCTCGCCATCGAAATCATTGCGCCGGGCGGCAACGGCAAACCGCTGCCCGCCGGTGCGCATCGCAACCTGGTGATACGTGATAATTCCCTGACGGATTCCGCCTGGCCGAACATCCGCGTCACCTCTACGGAGGGACTAGTCATTAAAAACAACCGCCTGACGCCCGCCGAACCGATAAACTTCATTCCGCCGGTAGCTCACCCTTGGAACTGGGGCACCAACACCCCCGCACCCATCGTCACGGAATTCTGCACCCAAACGGAAATTAGGTAGGGCCGAAATCCGAAGACCGAAAGATTTTCGTCCGCGAATGCACGCCAATTGACGCGAATAATGAGCAAATCCGAAGGCTAAAAAACCGAAAGGAATCAGGGCAATGGTGCCGGTTTGGCCGAGGCAGCTGGGGTATTGAGCGATGAAAATACGGTCCGATAAAATTCCCAGTTTGTTTCACCCAAGGAGTCGAAAACGGCCATCGGTTTATGGCCAATGTCAGGCAGGACGGTGAAGGTGTGCGGGATTGCCAACTTTACGAGATGCTCGTGAAACGCCCGGTTAAACCCCAGCGTTTCATCGCGGTCGCCAATGACCTGCCGCACGGGCAAACCGATACGCAACTTGTCGGCGTTCTGCTCCGCAATCACCCACGGGCTTTGCGCTTTGAAATATTCCAGGTCGCCACCAAAGACAGCCTTCAGAATCCCTTCGCGCTCACGCGGACCTGCACGCGGGGTCTCCCGGAAATCCAGTTGCAACGGACCACCCGCAAGCATTGAAACGGCGCCGAAAACCATCGGATATTTAAAACCCAGCCGTGCGGCACCATATCCGCCCATGCTGAACCCTTCGATCAACCGGCCTTCGCGCGCAGCGACGGTGCGATAATTCGCATCAATATGCGGCAGCAGTTCCTTCATGATCACGGTTTCCAACGGCACCTTGCCGCTCTTCCAATCACACCACATACCGTTTTTGAGGCCATTGACGAACACCACCAGGAGCGGGGGAATTTTTTTGGCCTGAATGGCAGAATCAAAGTGCGCAACCAGTGGTGGCATCCCGCTCAAACCACCCCCGCTACCATGCAGCCAATAGATCACCGGGAAGTGTCGGAGTTGGTCCCGATCGTAGATTTCCGGCGTGTAGATGAAATAGCTGACGTTGGTTTTAACCGTAGCACTTTCAAAGGTCCGGCGCTGGAGCCGCGGTGCGGTCACAGCGGGAAGCACCCATTCCAACGCGGGAACCGCCGGGGCAGATACAGGTGCCGGTTTCACGACGTCCGGCAGACCAGCCGGACCGACAACTGCCAGTGCGGCACACCCTGTTGCGATTAAAGCAATCCGTTTCATACCATGGATAGACGCAATGGATGTGAATGAAGTTTCAGCAACACACCGGTTTTTTCTGGCCTAAAGTCCACGGTATTGGTTTATTGGCGGAGATATGGCACACATTATATTCCGGCGCCTGCAGTTCGTCATGGGCACCATGGCGCTCGCCATTTTGGCGGTCCCCCAACTGCCAGCCGCCGGCGCGCAGCCAAAACCCAACCTGCTATTCATCCTCACCGATCAGCAGCATGCCAACATGCTGAGCTGCGCCGGGAATCCGTGGCTCAAGACGCCTGCCATGGATAGCCTGGCCGCCAATGGCATCCGATTCCAGCGGGCGTACAGTGTGAATCCCGTCTGCGTGCCGGCGCGGGTGGGCATGTTCACCGGGCACACGCCCAGCCGATTCGGGATGCAATCCAACAAGGAGATGCAAGAGACCAAAATCCCCGCGCCGATCCAGGCGCAAACGATGGGTTGCCTGCTGCGTGATGCGGGCTATGAAACCGCGTATGGCGGCAAAACTCATCTACCGGGTAACGTCGAGAAATATGGTTTCACCGTACTGACCCGTGATCAGCGCGATGAGCTGGCCACCACCTGCGCGGATTTTCTGAAAAAGAAGCACGATAAACCGTTCCTGCTGGTTGCCTCGCTCATCAATCCCCACGATATATGCTACATGGCCATCAACGCTTTTGCAGCTTCACAGGCCAGGAAGAAAACCGGACCAGCAGGTCCACACCAGCAATGCCTGGCGGAGGCGCTGCAAAAACCGGCGGGCATTTCGGAAGAGGAATTCTTTTCCCGGCTCTGTCCGCCAGCGCCAGCCAACCTGGAACCCCAGTTGGGCGCGCCGGAAGCCATCGGGGATGCCTCTTACTTGGGATTTCGTGGCTACGCCTTCACCAACTGGACGGAAAAAGACTGGCGCCTGCATCGCTGGGCCTACGCCCGCCTCACCGAACGGGTGGACCGGGAAATTGAGGTAATCCTTCAGGCATTGCGATCCACGGGTCTGGAAACCAATACCGCCGTAATCTTTACCAGTGACCACGGCGACCATGATGGCTCGCACCGGCTTGAACACAAATCCACATTTTATGAAGAGGCGGCCAACGTCCCGTTCATCATCAGTCAGAAGGGCGTGACCCGTGCCAATGTGGTGGATCGGGAACACCTGATTGCGGCGCATCTGGATTTGATTCCCACCTTGTGCGATTACGCGGGTGTGGCTGCGCCCGATGGGCTAAAAGGGCGCAGCCTGCGCGCCCTGGCGGAAAATGGCTCCGTGAAGGAATGGCGTCCGTATGTGGTTTCTGAAACCCACTTCGGACGCATGGTCTGCTCCGGCCGATATAAATATTGTGTTTATGACCGGGGCGAGCACCGTGAGCAACTGGTGGATCTACAGCAAGATCCCGGAGAAATGAAGAATCTGGCCGGTCAGCCTGAGTTCCAGGCAGTTCTCACACAACACCGCAAGTACCTGCAAGAATGGGTGGTGAGCAATCAGGATAGTCTGGCTGCTCCCTACTTGGTGAAGTAATTCCAAATCGCTATCAAGATGAGACTAATTCGCTGGTCTTTTAAGCTGTTGGCTTCGTTGCTCGCTCGTTACAGAACGCTGCGGGTATGCGCCTCACTCGCGTCTCGCCAGCCGCCCAAAATCCTGCGCGCCTTAGTCTCATCTTGAAAGCTCATTGGAATTAGCGCCTGTCCTTCGGGGCTAATCTTTCATCCCGCTCAATGCTGTAACGTGCCTCATCAATGTAATAACCCAGATCGTCGCCGTGATCTTTCTCCAATTTGTCCAGAATCTGTTTTGCGTCCGTGCGATTGGTTTCAATTTGAAACAAGTTGGAGTGCCCTGCCCACCAAGTGACGAAATATTCCGAATTCTTCGGCATGCCGGGTAAATAATCCAAAGGATAAACCGCCAGCCATCGGAGACAGTTCTCCTTATTACCCAAGGCCTTCAATGCCATGATTCGGGCCTCCTTGGTTGGCAGACGCTCGATGGCTGCAGCGTAGCCTTTCAGTGTATCGATTGACCTGCCCATGGGATACTGGGATCCTAGAAAACGATCCGCACAAAAACCACCACCGCCGTACCTGTGAACATTCCAATATTGCATCTGCCAATCGTGCAGACACGGCCCCAGATATTTGTCCCTCAACACTGCCACGGCAGACACTTCTTCCCTTGCCTGAGACCAAAGCGGCACCGTACGGAAGATGCACCAACGAGTCTCTGTTTTACGATTTCCGCACGCCAGGCAGATGTGCTGCTTGGATTCGCGAGCGCCATTGCTCAGATAACCAGCCAGCAAGACCGTTGCCACCAAGAGCACGGCTAATATGGCAGCTCGCAGCGGGATCTTTTTGCAATGTCGGCTGGCCTGCATTTGAGTTTTTCAAAGCAAAACTCGTGCCACGCGGAGTCCTCGCTAAAAACACCGCTTTTTGGATGGCTATGACCAAATTGGCTGCAAACCTTGGTGCATAATGCGTGAGGCTCACACACTGGCCCCATCACTGCATTGGGGTGAATCTGGTCAATTTATGGCGTTTACAATCAAGTACTTATGCAAAATTCCTAAAAAAACCTCCAAAAACGTCAAAAATCGGGGGTTCCCGGCTTTAATGGCGGGCGTTAAAGTAAACTCTGGCACCCCAGCCGGGGTGCAGTCGGGTTTATGGGATGGTTTTCCGGAGGTCATGCCCCGTTCCCCTCATAGACCGCGCCGGGCTGAAAGCCCATGATGTGATAGCCCCAAGGAAACGATGAACCACCTTGTTGCCGCCGCCCTGAAAGGGAGGGATATATAATTCCATGATTGACGCCCGCAACGGTGGTGCCGCCCTTACAGGGCGGGGCGGCTTGCGGGAAACTTATTCCCGGGCCTTCAGCCCGGGCTATCACATGACGAGCCTTCGGCCCTTGGTTGCCATCCTCACCCACGAATTACCGTTCTGGTACTTCTTCAAGGTGCAGTTGGATTTATTGGACGCCTTTCCGGAGGTTATGCCCCGTTTCCCTCATGACGCTACACTCTTTCATCCCGTTCGGGATGTGTTTCAGAAAAATCCCAAAGGGATTTCGACCTCCAGCCCAACACCTGAGCCTGGCTGCGCAAGGGTTAAATCGCCGGGGGCAAAAGGGGCGGTGATTTAGTGCGGTTTAACTAATGAGGTAGCTCTGAAAGGCAAAACTTTTCACGATGTTGGCTGGCAAAATATCAGCGCCGACTGACGTCGAGCGGCTACGTAATTTTTGGAAATGTGGCGCGTATCCCGGTACACGGTCTGCCGCAACCCGTACCGGGTAGGCGGGGAATCGGGAGCGCGCCGCCCCACCCGGCGGGGGATTTGAGTCCAATACCATTTCCATTATTTAAATTTGAGTCTCCTTACGTCGTCTCCTACTATGCTTCCGGATGCGCGGGCTGACTCGGAAACATGAAAATCAAAATTGCGTCCGCGCCATTTTTGGCGTAGCGTCCCGGCATGTTTTCGCACGTTGTTATTTTTTGGGCGGACCCGCAAAAGCCGGGCGCGACACAGGCATTGCTGGATGGCGCCAATCAATATTTGAAGCCCATTCCAGGCGTGATCAATTTCCACGTCGGCAAAATGGTGCCCAGCCACCGGCCGGTGGTGGAGCAGTCCTATCAGGTGGCGCTGAACCTGACGTTCCTGGATAAGAAATCACAGGACGATTACCAGTTGCATCCGCTGCACATCGAGTTTGTGGAAAAGGCGTTCAAGCCCAACTGCGTCAAAGTCGTCGTGTACGATTTTGAATAAATTTCTGGTCAGTCACATTAAACCTCATTGGACTCGAGGTTGGCGCGCCGCCTTGATCCTGACGTTGCTCGGCGGGGTGCTCGCGGAAGCTGCGGAGTCCAAAGCGCCAAGCGCCCCGGTGGTTTTGTTGCGTGATCCGGGGTTCCAGCTAGGCTTCAAGGTGTGGAGCCCCAAGCCCGGAAAACACGTCGAATGCGGGCGCCTGCGCCCCAATCCAACGGCGGCAACGGAACCGATTTGGGGGCTGGCCCAGTGGAGCAGCAAATTTCCCCTGAGCGATCCTCAGCCGATCCGGATGAGTTCCGGCGCGCTGTGTTTTTCCAATGAGGCGAAGGCGGTCACGTTTGGGCCGCCAGGCACTGCGGAGGCCGATCTTTGGCTGGCGATTCATAGCGGACGCGAATATGGGGAACGGCTGCGCCAGAAAGGCGAGCCGTGGCCGCATTTGCTGATCGAACAGCGCGTTGATAATAGTCCGCCGCTAATCCAAATCGCCCAGCTTCACTTCCACCTGGAATACCGTCTCCACCATGTCGAAGCGTTTCAAAAGGAGGCCGCTCATCCCAATTTGCACGCGGCGCAACTGCTCGCCTACCTGAGCGTGCAAAATCTGAATAAACAATCCGCCGGATATGGCGATTACCTTTGGTTCGGCATCCCGCTCTACGACAGCCGGAATCGGGAATCCAAAACCTACGCGGCGATGGATACCGGCACCAAAAAGTTCATCTATACTCCCGCTGTAACCAATTACACCACCGTCAGCGCTCACAGCGGCGCCTGGGTCACCATTGATCGCGATTTGCTGACTTTGATTCGGCAAGGACTCAACACGGCATGGGGTCAGGACTTCCTGAAAAACTCCAGGGATTTGAACGACTTTCGCATAGGCGGCTTTAACCTGGGTTGGGAAATGCCCGGTTCCTTCAACGTCGAGGCGCAGATCCGGAATCTGGCGTTGGAGGCGAAATAGTTTTAATGCGGCTTATAATACCATTCCCGTCATCCAACTGCACTATTACCAATCAGCGAGTGGTTGCGTAATTAAAGGTAAGCCGACTGGGAAGTCGGCGACACAGCAGGTTTGGAAACCTGCGCTACGATGACAAAGCGTACGCCTGAGCAGTTACAAACTGGAAATGGTATAACACTACGGCAGAAAGAGGCATTCGCTCCGTGGCAAATCACGCGCGGGGATGAAACCGCCGGTGAATGTCGCGCAAGCGATTGCCCGTCACATGCGTGTACACCTGGGTGGTGCCGATGCTGACATGCCCCAGTAATTCCTGGATCACCCGCAAATCCGCGCCGTGCTCCAGCAGATGGGTGGCGAAGCTGTGCCGCAACATGTGCGGGGTGACGTTCTTGGTGATGCCGGAGCGACGCACCCGGTTCTTGATATGCACCCAGAGCGTCACTGGCGCAAACGGGGAACCGCGTTTGGTGAGAAAGACATTCGCTGGAGTGCGCTTGGTTACCAGCTTGGGACGGCCCGCTTGCAGGTAATTTTGCAACGCGGCAATGGCCTGGCTGCCGACCGGCACCACCCGTTCCTTGTTGCCTTTGCCGATGACCTGGATGAACCCGGCCTCCAAGTGCAGTTGTTCCAGGCGCAACCCGCAGAGTTCGGCACGGCGCAGGCCGGAAGCGTAAGCCAGTTCGAGAATGGCCTGGTCGCAAAGTGTCGCGGGTGTGGCCGGGATTTCCGGTTCGAGCAGTTGGTTGATTTCGCGGTCGGTCAGCGCTTTTGGCAGATGCAACCATCGCCGGGGAAAGGAGAGGTTCTCCGCCACATTCACCGGTACATGCCGCTCAGTTTCGGCAAAGCGGAAAAGCGCCCGCAACGCCGCAATTTCCAGATAGACGCTCTCGGAACTCAACTTGCGCGTTGACTCCTTTGGCTCGTTCACCAGGGATCGCTCGCGCTCGTGTTGCAGGTACTGCATGAGATGCGAAAGCGTGACCTGCTTCCAATCCGCCAGCCCCTGCGATTCCGCCCAGTGCACGAACTGCGCAAGCAGTAGGGCGTAGGTTTTTTGGGTGTTCTCCGATAACCCGCGCTCGTGGCGCAGGTAAACCAGAAAATCTTCCACCAGGTTTTGCATGGGCCTGTAAAAGGATGCGGTTATTTAATTTGCGTAGTTCCGCCCGGAACCAGCGTGGTTTCACGGCCTTTCCAGCGGAACACGCCTTTCACGCCGGCGGGCAGGGTGAGGTTTCCGGCGCAGGTGCCCTGCGCGTGATCGGGTTTGAGACTTAAACCACATGGATGTTCATGACGTGTCATGAAGAATGACATATCCGGGATACCCAAGAGAGTCAAGTGATGGCGGTGGCCCGCCTTGACTCGCCAGTCGTTCGCGCCTACCCTGAGTCTGTTGCAGGGGAGCCACCCAGCCGCGTGGTGCGGCCAAGGCTGAGAGTTTTGCGCGGGGGCGCAAGAGACCCGTTGAACCTGATCCAGATAATGCTGGCGAAGGGAATGATGTTTCTATAAGTCCATTCTCTTCCCGCCTTAAGATCGAAACCTGAACGTAACGAATGATTGCGACCAAAAACTCGCTGCCGAGCGCCGAGCCATTGCCGAATTCCCGGCGCGTGTATGTCTCCGGGAAAATACATCCGGATATCCGGGTGCCAATGCGTGAAGTCACGGTCCAAGCCACCCAACGCCTGGATGGTTCGCAGGCGGCCAATCCGCCCGTGCGAATGTACGACGCCAGCGGACCATGGGGCGACCCGGAGTTCCACGGGGAAATCACGCAGGGTCTGCCGCAATTGCGCCGCCCCTGGATCCTGGCGCGCGGCGACGTGACGGAATATGAAGGCCGCGAGGTCAAGCCGCTGGATGACGGCTATTTATCCGCCACGCACGCCGCGTTGGGGGAGCGTGCAGCGAATTCCCCCGATGACACCCGCTTTCTTTCCCTGCCCAAACGCAAACCGTTGCGTGCCGCAAAAGGCCATCCGGTCACACAATTATGGTATGCCCGCCAGGGGATCATCACCCCGGAGATGGAGTTCATTGCCATCCGGGAAAACCAGGGACTGGAATTCTTGGCGGAACCACCGGCAGAGCAGGCACCGCGCAATTCCCCACGCCATCAGCATCAAGGTCCCGGTGATCGCGCTGATGCACCCGAGGTGTTCCGTCGATTCCCCCAACGCATCCCCCGCTGCATCACCCCCGAATTTGTGCGTGAAGAGGTGGCGTCAGGCCGCGCGATCATTCCGGCCAACATCAACCACCCGGAAGTCGAGCCGATCATCATCGGGCGCAATTTCCTGGTGAAAATCAACGCCAACATCGGCAACAGCGCCGTGGCTTCCTCGATCGAGGAGGAAGTGGAGAAGATGCGCTGGGCCACCAAGTGGGGCGCGGACACGGTCATGGACCTTTCCACTGGCAAGAACATCCATGCGACCCGGGAATGGATTCTGCGCAATTCGCCGGTGCCCATCGGCACCGTTCCAATTTATCAGGCGTTGGAAAAAGTCGGCGGACGCCCTGAAGCGTTAACCTGGGAAATCTTCCGTGACACCTTGATCGAACAATGCGAGCAGGGGGTGGATTATTTCACCATCCACGCGGGCGTCCTGTTGCGGTTCATTCCGCTGACTGCCCGGCGAGTGACCGGAATCGTCAGCCGCGGCGGAAGCATCATGGCCAAATGGTGCCTGGCGCATCACCAGGAGAATTTCCTTTATACGCACTGGGACGAGATTTGTGAAATCCTAGCGGCGTACGATGTGGCCTTCAGCATCGGCGACGGATTGCGTCCCGGCAGCATCGCGGACGCCAACGATGACGCGCAATTCGCCGAATTGCAGGTGCAAGGCGGTTTGACCAAGCGCGCGTGGGAATTCGGCGTGCAAGTGATGAACGAGGGACCGGGCCATGTGCCGCTGCATTTGATCCATGAGAACATGATGCGCCAGTTGGAGTGGTGCCATGAAGCGCCGTTCTACACTCTGGGACCGCTGGTGACGGATCTGGCAGCGGGTTACGATCACTTTGCCAGTGCGATCGGTGCGGCAATGATCGGCTGGTATGGCACCGCCATGCTCTGCTACGTGACTCCCAAAGAGCACCTGGGGTTGCCCAACCGGCAGGATGTGAAAGACGGGGTGATCGCGTACAAAATCGCCGCGCACGCGGCCGACCTCGCCAAGGGCCATCCGGGTGCGCAGTACCGGGACAACGCCTTGAGCAAAGCGCGCTTTGAATTCCGCTGGGAAGATCAATTCAGCCTCAGCCTGGACCCGGAAACCGCGCGCGCGTTCCATGACGAAACGCTGCCGCAGGACGGCGCCAAGACCGCGCACTTCTGCAGCATGTGCGGCCCCCACTTCTGCGCCATGAAGATCACGGAAGATGTGCGGCAATACGCGGCTGAACACGGGATGTCGGACGAAGCGGCGTTGAAGCTCGGACTGGAAGAAAAAGCGGCTGAGTTTGTGAAAAAGGGCGCCGAGGTTTACTTGCCATAAAAAACGCCGAACACCAAAACTTTCGGTTCTCGGGATTCGGATTTCGGATTTTTTAGGAAGTGGAGCCAGCGGTCGGATTTGAACCGACGACCCATGCTTTACGAAAGCATTGCTCTACCAACTGAGCTACGCTGGCTTAACCAACAGGCGGATTAAACCGAACCCCGCCCCCATAGTCAACGCTGGAAAATGGTTTTTCGGCGATTGCGCCATGGCCGGTTCTGTATAGAGATAGCCGATACCAGGGTCAAGCCTGTTTCCGAAACTGTTTATTTCCCCACCCGGTACAAATGCGTTTTGGTGCGCAGCACCAGCGCACTATCCACCACCGCCGGTGAAGCCATGAACCCCGCCTCCAGCTTATTTTCCGCCAACTTTTTGAATGTTCGCGAGGCCTCGACCACCGTGGTCTTGCCTTCCTCATTAAAGAAATAGACCCGTCCCTCGGCAAGCAACGGCGAGGCGGAATAGTTGCCACCCACCCGTTCGCGCCAGACCTCGGTTCCCGTCTTCGCCTCCAGGCAACTGGCAATACCCGCGTCATCCACCATGAATAACAGGTCACCGAACAAAATCAGGGACGGCTTATTTGGCGCATTCCGATTGGTACGCCAGATAATGTTGTTCGTGGACACTTGGCCTTTGAGGCCGGGTTTGATGGCCAACACCAATCCGCGCGAAAAACCGCAGCTAAAAAACAACATCCCCTGGCCCACGATGGGACGGTCGCTCGCCGAATGGCAACTCCGTTCCTCCAATCGCCAATATTCCTCCCCGGTCAGTGGATTATACCCGTAATGCGCCTTGGCCCCCTGGCTGATCAACACCGGGCGGCCATCAAACTCGGCGACCTGTGGCGTGGCAAACGCCTTCCGCAAATCGCCCTCCATCTTGGGCTTTCCATCCGGTCCCTGGTCTTGGTAATCCATGGAACGATCCTTGCGCCACACGGTGGTGCCGGTATTTTTATCCAGTGCCACGAGATACTGATAATCACTGCCGTCAAAATGCAGGATCAACAGATTGCCGTAAATGATCGGGGAGGAACCCGCGCCCCGATAATGATTGCAGGGTAGATCACGCCGTTGCCACAATACTTTGCCTGTCTGAGTATCCAGGCAGGCCGTGCCCGGCGAACCAAACGTGACATAGACCCGCCCCGCCTCAATCGCCGGCGTGGGCGAGGCCGGGCTGTTAAACTTGTGGATGAACTGGGGCGTCTCCACCTCGAACAGTTTCAAATCGTGCTGAATCCGGCCATTCTCTGCATCCACGCACATCGCATAAAGGTTCTTGCCGTCCTCCGTCGCAGTCGTCAGCCAGATTTGGCGTCCCCACACCACAGGCGACGACCACCCCTTGCCATGAACAGCGGTCTTCCAGCGCACCTGATTGGTTTCGCTCCACGAAACGGGTAACCCGGTGGCCGTCGTCACACCATTGCCGGACGGGCCGCGAAATTCCGGCCAATTCGCGTCCGCCGCCATACCCGATAAGGAGGCGAGGCCAAGCCACGCCCAAACCTGCCAACAGGAAATCTTCATGCGCAAGGTGGCTACCGTGTTTTGTGCTGCCGGGCAAGCTAAAGTTGAAAGAGAGCACGTCTGCATCCAGTCTGGCATCTGCATGGATGTCGCGCTGCGCACGCCGAAATACGTGAAGGAACTGGTGACACATCACGTTTCCAGTCGACTTAAGGTGGTGCCCAAACATGTGAATCCCAAGGTGCTACAACGAATGCGTTTTGGAAGCTTGAGCAGGCAGTAAATATGTGTTAAAAGGATTGACATCATGAACAACGCGCATGACTCGACGGTGGTGACCTCGCCGGAATACCGGCATTTTATTGAGGCCTTGAAGACACGGGTGCTCTCCGCCCGCATCTCCGCAGCGCGGGCCGTGAACCGAGACCTCATCCTGCTTTACTGGGACATCGGGCGTGGCATTGTGGAAAAGCAGCGGGTGCTAGGCTGGGGAGAATCAGTTGTTGAAATGGTGTCGGCGGACTTGCGACAAGCGTTTCCGGGCATGACGGGTTTTTCGCCGCGTAATGTTTGGTACATGCGACGCGTTTATGAGGTTTATAGCGCGAGCGACTTTCTGCAGCAGGTTGCTGCAGAATTAATAAAGGAACCGACACCACCCATTATTGGACCGCATACTGTGACCAAAATGGAAGAAGGTGATCCTTCGGTTCAATCTGTCCAATGCCTTGTGACAGAAGTTCCGTGGGGACACCACCTCTTGATTCTCGACAAACTCGAAACTCCTACCGCCCGCCTCTATTACCTCCGTGCCACCGCCCGATTTGGCTGGTCACGTAATGTCCTGCTCAACCAAATCAAGGCTGGCGCGTATGAACGGGCCGTGGTGGAGAAGAAAGCGCACAACTTCCCGCTCGCCCTACCGGAGCATCTTGCGGAGCAGGCCGATGAGATGCTAAAAAGTTCTTATAACCTCGAATTCCTTGGCATTCGCCAAGCCGTGAAAGAACGTGAACTGGAGCACCGTCTCGTTGAAAGGCTGCAAGCCTTCCTCCTTGAACTCGGTTACGGTTTCTGCTTCGTCGGTCGCCAGTACCGGCTCACGCTCGGTCAGAAGGAGTACTTCATTGATCTGCTGTTCTATCACCGATTCCTCCGGACACTAGTCGCGTTTGACTTGAAGGTCGGCCCGTTTGAGCCCGAATACGCGGGAAAGATGGACTTCTACCTGAATCTGCTCAACGACAAGGAACGCGCCCCGGAGGACCACCCGTCCATCGGGATCATTCTTTGCGCGGAAAAGGACGACGTGGAAGTCGAGTACGCCCTGCGTGCAAAGCGCAATCCCATCGGTGTGGCGGCGTATAAACTCCAGTCGAAACTGCCAGCAGACCTGAAGGGAAAACTGCCGACCGCCAAACAGCTTGCCGATGTCGTACGGGAGGCACTCCCCGAAACGGGCGGCAAGTAGCCGCTCTTCGCAGCAGGTTTCAGTCGATTTTACCGGACCACCAGCTTCAAGCTCTCCGAGTGGCTGTTGAATTCGGGGGCGTACATGCATTGAATGGAGGCCATGCCGGTCTGGTATTCGCCGCGATGCTGTACGCGCGTGGAATACTCGAAGACATAGACACCCTTGGGCAGGTAATCGATGAAGAAGTGGCTGGCGGTGTCACGGGTGGATTCGTAATAACCCAGGCCGTCCTGGTATTTGTAGCGTGAAAGGACGTTCACCGGTTCGGTGCCGCTGCCGCGCTGATCCTTGAGGTGCACGTATTCCATGTCGCGATCCACGCGCAGTTCGATGCGCACCACGAGTTCATCACCCACCTGAATGGCAGCCTTCACCGGTTCCAGCACCGGGCCCTTGTTGGTGTTGGTCTTAATATAGAGCGCCTTCTTGAGCTTCAACGGCGTGCCTTCATACGGGGTAACCTTGGACATATCTTCCAGGTACTGCCAATGGACGCTGCCCCAGGAGACGCCCGCGTCCGTCTTGATCACCTTGATGTCGCCGAGCTTGGGCTTGATTTCGGCGGCGCTGAAACGTTTCTCATAAAAGCCGGTGCCGGCCTCGACGTTTTCCGGCTTGATGGTCTGGCCGCCCAGCGAGACTTCCACTAGCGCGTCCGAGGCCAGCATGTTCACGCCGCGCAGGAGCAGCGCATAGACGGCATCGGCGGTGGCCTTGGTGGTTTTCCAATCCTGGGTCTGCTTCTGCTTGAGCAACCAGACTTTGCAATCCTCGACGGCCTCGGCGTCGTTCATGATTTCAACGAACGCCTCGATCATCAGCGCCTGGGTTTCGATCGGCGCGTGATACCACCACCAGGACAGTTCGGTATCGCGCCAGAACCGGCCCATTTCCTCGTTGGTCACGGAGCGTTCCTTCATGGATTTCATGATGGCCACCGCGACGGCGAGGTTGTCATCCCCGCCCCAGCGCTTGAGCGCCAGCGCCAGGTGGGCCTGGGTTTGGCGGCTGGCGGTTTTTAACCAGTGCTTGCGCGATTGTTTGAGGAAGTAATCCACCGCGTCCTGATTGCCCTTGGCCACCGGTTTATCTTTCAGGAAGAAACTGCGACCGTAGAGATAGAGCGCATCGGTAGAACTGGGCACGTAATCCTCCGGATTTTTCAGTTTCAAAAGGTGATGGTAATGCTCATCCATCCAGCTATCGAGGCGGGCGAGCGACCGGATGGCCATATCCACCGGCACATCCACGCCCAGGTTCCGCATACGGCCAAAGCCGGTGGTGATGTACAGGGTGATGTAATCGTTGCCCTGCCCGCCGGGGAACCACGGCCAGGAGCCATCGCCCAATTGCATTTCCTTGAGCTTCTGGGTGGCACGATTCAGTTCCTGGTTCATGCGGTTATCCTCGAACAGGATGCCGACGTTGCGGCGGGCCTGGCTCTCATTGCGCGCCTGCCGATACCAGGGCGTCTCTTCAATGAGAACGGACTTCAGGTCCTGATTTTTCTCGAGCGGACTATCCAGCGCGGGAGTGTTGCGCCACAGTTCAAAGATGCGATGAATCTTGGGATCCTGCGTAGCGATGGAGCGAGCGAGTGCATTGGCGTACAGGCGATTGAACGTCTGCTCGCTGCATTCGTAGGGATACTCCATCAGGTACGGCAGCGCCATGACCGCGTACCAGGCCGGCTGCGACACCATCTGAACGGTGAGCGACTGGTGCTGCAAGGTATCCGACTTGCCCGACTTGAGCAGCTTGGTGAATTCAAATTTTTTGGTGGCCGGCCCGCGCACCGGGAGCGGCAGCGACTCCGTGACAAGAATGCGTCGGCTCAACACGGGCAGCCAGCCTTCCTCGCCATCGGAAAGTTTGGCGGTGGCACCCACGGCTTTATAGGTGAGGAAGCCCAGACCATCCGGCACTTTCAAGCGCCAGGAGAAGGAGCGGGATTCCTTGGCCGGGATGTCAAACGCCTGCTCGGTCTTGGTGTTTCCCAGCAGTTTGTCCACATTTTGATCCGTGGCGGCGTCCTTGAAGGAGAGCGCCACTTTGCCGGATTGCGGCTCGGGGCTTTGATTGGACACCTTGACGGTGAATTCCAGCACGTCGCCCTCGCGCAGGAAACGCGGTGGATTCGGCTGGATCATGAGATCTTTGGCGGTAATGGCCTTGTCTTGCAGGAAGCCAGCGCGCAATTGCTGATCATGCGCAAAGGCCATGAATTTCCAGGTGGTCAGGGCCTCCGGCATGGTGAATTCCATACGCACCGCGCCATCCTTATCGGCGACCAATTGCGGGAAGAAGAAGGCCGTTTCATTAAGGTTCTTGCGCGCGGAGACCTTGCTGAGATCGGGTGTGGCGCTGCCACCTTCATCCTGGGCACCTCGCCGGGTGGTTGTTCGCTTGGCAGCATCCTGTTCATCGCCAGCGACGTCCTTGTCAGCCGCGGATTTGCGCAGCATCTGTCTTTCCACGACCATGTCTTCGCCTTTGGCCATGGGTGTTGGTGCAGCGGTGGCCGCCATCGGCATCGCGGCATCCGACATCACCATCCCGCGCGCCCGCATCATGCGCCCACCGCCGGCGGCGTTCATCCCAAAATACTGGTAGCCGTACAGGTTCTGCACCAGGTCGGGCGGGAACGAGCGATACGTGCGCTCCACACCAACAGAGCGCTCATTCCAGTATCCCAGGAGCTGGTTCAGATTTTGGAGATCATTTTCGAAGCGCGCGCTCAGATAGGAGTTGTCCGAGCGGAAGATGTTGAAGCGGGTCAGCCAATGATGCGCCCGATAGGCGTCCAGCGATTCGTCGTACAGTGTGGCCACCATTTCCGCGACGCTCTTTTGGGCGTTGGGACCGGTGACGATAGCGGTCCAGGTTTCCTTCTGGCCGGGCTGGAGCTTGTTCACGAAATGCTCCCATTTCACCTGCAACTCCTTGTTGCTCCAGGGCACATCAACGCGGCGCGATTCGAGATAGGCGCGGTTTTCCCGCACCCGGGTGAGATGCATTTGGAACCCACCACGCATGGACTCATCCACCGCCTGCCGGATTTGTTCCTGGGTGTTCTCCGCTTTGGTCCAGTAACGGCGAATGACCTTATTGCGATGTTCGATTTCGACGAACGTGCGCCCCTGATCGTAGCCGGTACCCCACAGGGCCATGAATTCCTGGCCGGGTTCAACGGTCCACACCGGGGCAGCCAACAATTGCGGAATTTTAATCGCAAGCTTGTTCGCCTCCGGCTTCAAAACCCGCAGCGGCAGTTGGGCGGTGACTTTTTTCCCGAACCGATCCTGCGTCTCCACCATTACGCGATAGACCCCGGTCTTGAGGCTGGCCTGAATCACGGTTTGCCCAGCCTTATCGGTAGTGAAACCTTTTTCCAGCACCACGGCCCCCAGCGGCCAGGTGTTGGGATCGAACGTCATGGCGGGCTTGTCATTTGCGGACTGGGTGCGCCAATAATATTGCAGCGTCAACTCGGGCCGGATGATCCGGGCCGGTGCCTGCAGGGCATAGATTTTCAATGCGCCCTCGGCCGTTTGCGGCTCGCCATCATGCGTGAGCGTACGCAACGTCACTTCCACCGGTTTATCCTCCACCTGCCAGTCGTTGGCACTCAGACCGGCCTGCAGCGCCGTATAGGCCACGCGCACGCCCCGGCTGGCGGACCGCGTTTCGCCAGTGGTATCGGTCACGTCCGCATGAATCGTGTACGTGAAAACCGGTTCATTGGTGGCGGCAATGGACAAATCCGGTTTGGCGAGAAACTCCACCGTAAACGTGCCATCGGTTTTGGTGCGCAGCGTGCCGTGGCTGATTTCCTGACTACCGGTGTTCGGCACCGGACGCCACCAATAGCACCAGCCCCACCAATCCGGAAAGCGCACTTCGCGCACGATGCGATATTTGACCATCGCGCCATCCACTGCGGCACCGGTATAACTCTCCGCCTTGCCGGTCAGCGAGACCCGATCGTTTAATTTGGCCGCGGTCTTGGGGACGTCGAGCGAGACCTGGAACTTGGGCCGCTTGTATTCCTCAACGCTGAATTGCGCGGCGCCGTTCGGACCGTTGCGCGCATAAATGCGCATCTGCCCCATCAAGCGATCCCGGGGCGCGGTGAAGCTGCCGGAGAAGGAGCCGTAATCATTGCACTGGACGGGCAACTGCGCGATCTCCTTGCCGTTCCGGTCCGCAAAAATCACGGTGAGTTTTTGCGCAGGCAGCAGCTCATAATTATCCTTCGGCTGGTCCACGCGCAGGCAGATGCCCTTGAACTGAATGGTCTGCCCCGGACGATACAAGGCGCGATCCGTGAAAAAGATCGTCTGCGAGTGCGGTTGGGGTCGCCCTGGTTTCCATGAGTTGTATTCCTGCTCCGAGGCCACCTCGCGCCCGTTATGGCGCACGCGGATCAGGTTGCCGCGATCCCCTTTGCCGGTGAGTTTGAAAAAACCCATTTCATCCGTCGCGGTTTTCGGATTCTCCACGCGATCGCCCTGGTTGTTCAGATACCAACTGGCAACTTCCGCACCGGAAACCGGTTCGCCGGAATTGGCTTCGAGCACGAAACCATCCACCTCGCCATCATGCGTGCGCACCACCAGTGAAAGATCGCTGACCCAGAAAGTGGTGTACGCCACCAGATTATCCTTCTCACCAAATCCGGTCCGATGGCTGCTCACCAGGAAATAAAATCCCGGCTTCAAGGTCGTGGGGGCGGGCAGATGTTCCACGCGCTCCTGGTAATCCACCGTGGCCGGTAGTTTCTCGGACCACGCCAGCTCCGGCTTGAGGGCCAGCAATTCCTTGCGCTCCTTGTCATTCAACGATTCCGGACGGCTGTGTTTTTTGTCCAGGAAGGTGTTCCAATCCCACGCCACTACGCGGAAGTGGATCTCCGTGAGATTGCGATAACTCACGTTGATCTTCGGCAACGGCGCGTTCCAGATACGCTCCACGGTTACCTGGGATGATTTGGCTTCAATCTGATAGATGAGATTCTGGCACAACTTGCCGCCTGCGCTCCTGGGAAACACCTTCGCGCCCCGTGACGCGAGCGCGTGCGCCTCCACAAAGTTGTTCTCGTCATGTACCGTCTGCGCCCAGTGATACAGCGCCAACGCCGACAAGTCGTGATCCGCCCAACGATCCACCACCGCTTTAAGGGCTGCCTTGAACCGTTCGTTTTTGTTCTCCCCAAACGCCGTGTTATGTCCGTACTCCAGGCGAGCGATGTCGAGATCAACAAACGCCGAGGGATCCTTGTCGTTCTGATGGAACCGCATCAGGTCCTGGTACAATTTGAGTCCTTTGACCACCGGTGATTGGGTGTCCTCCGTTTCAATCTTCCACGCCATGAAGGCTTCCGCCGGGGCAAAGATGGCGCTATCGGCGGATAAATCGAAGGCATCCTGCGCCTTGGCAGCGGCTTGTTCGCCAGAGGTGTAAAACTTCAGCGCCTCGTGGGCGATGAAGTCATAGACCGTGGGGCGATAGGCATCCGGCAGGGCGCCTTTTTGGAGCAAGGCATCAAAGGTGGCAATCGGCATTGCCTTAAGCGTTTTCTCAGCCACCAGCGCGGCCGTGTAATGCTTGTCAATTTCCGCGAACAGGCGCGGCAGATCCCACGTGGTGAAATCCTTCCCCGGTGCGGCGGCGGTCGCGGTGCGCCGCATGAACCGCCAGCGGTTTTGCTCGAAGTAATGCCAGTACCACTGCGCCAGCACGGCGGTCAGCAGCGGTTTCATTTCCTCCGGGGCCTTGGCGATCTCAGCCTCCAGGCGAGTGATCTTTTCCTCCGGCTTGTTGCCCTCGACGTTCCCTTCCAGCGCGATGCGCCGCGCAATCGCCTTGATGGCTTCCCCGTATGCCTTCTCTTTCAGCGCCCCCAGGATGATGGGTTCCAGTTGTTCAACGGCGGTTTTGGGTAGTCCCTGGTTCATGGCATCCTCCACTTTCTTCCAGGCGTCCGCCCGGGAGGCGCCCATGAGCGGCGACACCCATGGCAGGCAAATGGCGAGCGACAGCGCAATCAAAGTCCGTTTCATATATGCAAGCGTACACATTCTTTCCGTTAGACGGAAGGAGAAAATAAATGCTCCGTGCTTTCCAAGCGTCTTTCTTTTCTATCTTTTTCAGTTGTCGGCTTGCCAGCATCCCGTTACCTTTTTACTAATTCTCCCATGGAATTTTGTGGGAGGGGGAAATAGTTTGGTTTATGCCACGGAAGAGCAACGACATGCAGAAAAAGCCGATCGAGCAATACGAGCACAAGAGCAAGAAACGCGCCAACAATCCGCCTGTTGGTCTCGTGGATGCCCAATCGGATGCTGCCGAAGGGAAGAAGACCTACGCCTACGATCCGCACTTGGACCCCACCTTAGTTTGGGCGGGCAAGGCCGAACGCACCAGTTTTGCGATTCCCACCGTTTCACTGCATGTTCACGAGCGGATTGATCCCCGCAGCATCATTGAAGCCGTGCGGAAAAAGAACGGTAAAGACTACGCGCAGCTTTCCCTGTTCAACTCCAAAACGGAGAATCCGCCGCTCCGCGAGGCCATTGAGTTTTACAAGCACGCCCACAATTGGAGCAACCGCTTTGTTGCGGGTGACAGCCTGTTGGTGATGAATTCGCTGCTGGAAAAGGAGGGCATGGCCGGGCAGGTGCAGATGGTCTATTTCGACCCACCGTACGGCATCAAATACGGCTCTAACTTCCAGCCGTTTGTTAACAAGCGCGACGTGAAGGATGGCAAAGATGAGGACCTGACCGCCGAACCGGAAATGGTCAAAGCCTTCCGCGACACTTGGGAACTCGGCCTGCACTCCTATTTGAGTTACCTGCGCGACCGGCTGCTTCTGGCGCGGGAACTTCTTCACGAATCCGGCTCGGTCTTCGTGCAAATCTCGGATGAAAACGTGCATCATGTACGGGAAATTTTGGATGAAGTGTTTGGGGCGAAGAACTGCGTCAGCCTAATAACCGTCAAGAAGACTTCGAGCGCATCGAGCGAATTGCTCCCAGGCGTCAGCGATTATCTGCTATGGTATGCCAAAGACAAATCGCGACTGAAATATCACCAGATTTACCTTGAGAAAGAGGCTGGAAAGGCTGGAGCAGGACAGTACTCGTGGGTTGAAGAAAATGACGGAACACGCCGGAGTTTCTTGGCCGACGAAAGTTTCGAGGAAGCGGCGATGAAGGGCCGGCTGTTCTGCCACGATAACCTAACTAGCCAACGCCCACCCGGCGATTTCCCAATTGAGTTCGAAGGACGGACTTTCAAACCGGCTAGAGGTTATTGGAAAACTGGTCCAGAAGGAATGGAGCGGCTCAAGAAGGCGAGGCGTTTGATGGTTGTTGGAAACACTCTTAGGTATATCCGCTTCCTCGACGACTTTCCAGTATTTCCCACTACCAACCTGTGGGATGACACCGTCATTTCTGGGTTTGGCGACTCGAAGGTTTATGTCGTTCAGACTCTTCCGAAAGTCATCCAACGTACCACGCTAATGGCCACCGACCCAGGGGATTTGGTCTTGGACATCACCTGCGGCAGTGGCACGACGGCCTTGGTGGCGGAACAGTGGGGACGCCGCTGGATTACGTGTGACACGTCCCGCGTTGCGCTCACGCTCGCTAAACAACGATTGATGACGGCGGTGTTCGATTACTATCAGCTTGCCCACGACACCGAGGGCGTGGACAGCGGTTTTCGTTACAGGACCGTTCCGCACGTCACCCTTAAGAGCATTGCCAATAATGAAACGGCGGATCAAGAAACGCTTTACGACCAGCCGCTCGCGGACAATTCCAGAGCCCGTGTGACCGGGCCCTTCACCGTGGAAGCCGTGCCCGCGCCGATGGTGAAGTCGCTGGGTGAACTAGCCGGCGCGGAAAGAGCCGCGCCAAGGCCGGCGGACGAATCAGTAGCCCGTTCTGGCGAAACGGTACGGCAGGACGAATGGCGGAGCGAACTACTGCGGGCTGGGATTCGCGGCAAAGGCGGGCAGATGATCCGCTTCTCCCGTGTGGAACCGCTCTCCGGCACGCGCTGGCTGCACGCCGACGCCGAGACCAAACCAAACGATGATGGCGCAATGATGTTGCACGATGGCCCGGCGAAGGAGATTCAACGCGTGGTGATTTCCTTCGGGCCGGAGCATGCCCCTTTGGAGCAGCGCCAAGTGGAATCGGCCCTGGAAGAAGCCCGCAAACTGGTGCCGCGTCCGCAGTTAATTGTGTTCGCCGCGTTCCAATTCGATCCCGAGGCCGCCAAGGACATTGACGAATTGAACTGGCCGGGCGTCACGACGCTCAAGGCGCAGATGAACGCGGATTTGCTCACGGAAGATTTGAAGAAAAAGCGGATCAGCAACGAAAGCTTCTGGCTCATCGGCCAGCCGGACGTGATCCTCCGGCAGATCAAGCGCGGCGAGAATCAAGGAAAGTGGGAGGTGGAAGTCCACGGCTTCGATTACTACGATACGAAGACAGGGCAAATCGTATCGGGCGGTGCGGCTCAAATTGCCATGTGGATGCTGGATACGGATTACGACGGCCGGAGTTTATTTGCGCGGCAAGTGTTCTTCCCGATGGCTGGCGAGAAGGAGGGCTGGTCCAAACTGGCGAAGAACCTTCGCGGTCGAGTAGGACTGAGGCGCACGCAACCTTGCGGTCCATGTTTCCTCAGTC
>JBAXGN010000102.1 GCA_037139415.1 Verrucomicrobiota bacterium
ATTATGTCCGGGCTTCTTAAAAAAACTGCTTTTCTAAGTCCGACAGGCTGCTAGTAGCGCCGGAAAACGAGTCGCCAGGGTTGACAAACACCGAGGACAGTACGAAGGTTTGCTCACACTTTGTCTGCATGAGCGGAAGATCTACCTTAGTAGTTCAGATTAGGCGCTGGAAAACTCACGTTGCGCTCGCGTTTCTCTTGCCGCTGTTGGTCGCGGAGGCCGCGACCAACTTCGCCGGCATCACCGTGCCGGGCTCAACCAGCTATGCCGGCACGGGCAACCACAAGCCGGCACCGGGCAGTCCGATCAATTGGAGCCGTCCTTTGGCCACCGGTTTGGTAACGGCCTTGGCCGTCAATGAAGGTTCCGGAACCAATTTTTTCGACGCGGTCTGGCAGACGAACTGGTTTCCCCAAGTGCTTGACCTTACCGCGCCGGGGGCCCTGCCGCCAGCGTGGGTTTCTCCGCCCGTAAGCGCTGATTACCCGTGGGGCGGGCCGGCAATCAACAACCTTGGCGGGGGAAGCAACGCACTGCAAATCATGGGCTCCTTCATCAGTAACCTGGTAGTCACAAATACAACCGGTTTTACCTATGGTGCATTGGTGCAACCGCTCGACACGACCACTTTCGGGCGCATCACGGACAGCCCGGCGGCGGTCATGTGTTGGTATCTCAATACTCCAGGCCGAAACGGCTTGCTCACGACCACCTGGTTCGGGCCGACTGGCACGGCCATCAATCCGACCTACCCATTTACCGTGAACAAGTGGATTCTGGTCCTATTCACCGTCCAACCGAACCTCGGCGTGATATACGTGAACGGGATTCCCGTCACCACCAACACCACGGTCTCCCTCAACTATATCGGCCAATCACATCCCGTCGCCTACAATGGCACGATCGGACCTGGTGGCCATGGTGGCGCTTATATGTGCAACGCCAATTTCGGTTCGTGGTGGATCTGGAACAATCGGGTCTTGACCGCATCCGAAGTGGCCCAGATGTACACCAATCCCTGGTCCATGTTCTATTCCGGTGCCGAGAAAGGTTTCATCAAGGGCACCAAGCTGGACCTCCATGAGACTGCGGTCGTGAGCAACGTGTGCTTCTACTCTCATGCCGCCGCCGGGAATGTTCGCCTGGGCATCTACGACAATCGTTCGCCGAAGCACCTTTTGTGGCAATCCGCGACGATCCCCAACCCCGCCACGAGCAATTGGATTACCGCCCCCATCAGCACCGGCGTACCCGGAACCTTGACGCTCAGTACCGGTGCCTGTTGGCTGGTCTGGCAAACCGACTCCGCCATGGATGTGCCCAGCTATACCCCGGGGACGAACGGCGACGGATTCATGGTGAACCAGGCTTTTGGCCCATTCTCCCCCACGCTGACGGGCGAGACTGCCACCAGTGAAACTTGGAGCATGTACCTCACCTACCTCACCCCGCGCCAAGCGCCGGTATTTGATGGCTACGGCTGGCAGGGAAAAGCCAGTTTCCAAGTGCAAGGCGTGACCGGCTCACAGCAACCGTTGAACTTCTTCACCTCAACCAATCTTACCAACTGGCTTTTGCTGGACACCGGCACCGCCGGATCAAACGGACGTTTCCAATTTCTCGACACCAACACGACCGGCTTTCCCCAGCGATTTTATCGCGGGGTGTTGCAATAGATCCATTTCAAACCATACCACAACCTACTTTTTTTGGGCCTGTTTCCGCGCGATTTTCAGGCGGCGGTCGCACAGTTCCTGCATGGCGGGCAGCACGGCTTTCAAGCGCTCATACAACCGCGTGGCGGCGTCCCAATCCCCTTGGGATTCCGCCAGAGCAGCGGCCGCCAACCCGGCCTTGGACACCCAGAACGGATCGGCAAATTCATCGTCTCGCAGGTTCTTTCCGTACACCACATTCAGGTAATGGTCCATCGCCTCTTTCAGCCAGGCTGTCCGTTGGGCATCGGTTTTCAGGCGGGCCTGTTTTTCCCGCACTATGCCGAGCCCGACTTCCGCCTGGCTGCGAACCGGAATCGGCGCGCTGGGCAGGATGGCATGTTGATAATTCGTGGCGGCCATCTCGTAATAGGCGGGTTCGGTGGCGGCGAGTTGCAGATAGCAATCCGCAATGCGCCCCCACGCGGCAGACACCAGCCGGTTGGTCGCGTAAATTTGCGGAATCCGTTCAAATGCCGCCTTGGCATCCAAAAACCGCTGGGGCGCATTCGTGCCGGCGGAGGGTTCCTCCAGCATGGTATCCCCCCAAGCAAAGAGGGCTTCGGCCACCAGATTGGGCAGACACCGGTCGTCGTTAATCACGCTCTTAAAGTAATCCCCGGCATCTTTGACACCCTGGCGGGCGAGCGCGGCGCGGCCGGCCATCATGCGCGCTTGGAAAGTGATCTCCGTCACCGGCCAGTTGGTGTTCTGAAAGAGAATTTGATAGTTGCGCTCGGCGTTCTCAAAGTCACTGCGGCGGAAATAAAAACCCGCCACCCAATACTGCGCCTGAGGCGCGAGGGCGTGCGTGGCAAATTGCGTGACAAAGTTCGTGAAGAGCCGGAGGGCATTGGTCTCCTGGCCGGCCTGGTAATGCGTCCAGGCGCGGTCAAACTCCGCCTGTGGCCGCAAATCCCGCGCGCCCCGACGCAGCGCCCAGGTATCATACTTGCGGATGGATTCCGCCCATTTTTCCTCCTGTGCAAACGTGCGGGCAATGGCCAGATCGGCTTCCGCCCCGAGTTCCGATTGCGGGAAGCGCGCCAGAAAATCCTCGAATACCTGCCGGGCTTTGGCGGGCTGATCCACACGGTTCCAATTCAGGCCGAACATCAACATGCTGCGCTCGGCATAGTAACTGTTGGGAAATTTCTGCAACAGATTGGTAAAGGCGTAATCGGCCATCGGCTGGTTGTCGGATTCAATGCTGCCGCGCAGCAGTTGGTAATAGACCTGATCCATTAATTCCGAACGGAATTTGGGTTGGGCGGCGTAGTCGCGGCTCAATTGCAAATACTGTTCCAGCGCGTTGGTATAATTCTTTTGCCAAAGATATGCGTCCGCGAGTTTGAAACGGGCCACCGCCTGCTCTTCCCCAACCGGAAGTTTCTCCGCCGCCTGCCGAAACCACGTCTGCGCATTTTCGATCTGGCCCAACAGCCAGAGACACCAGCCGCGGTTCAAGCTCGCTTTGCCGAAATAGTCGCTCTGCGGAAAATCGGCGGTGACATGTTCAAAGTGCGACTGCGCCAGGCCCAGCAGATTGGTCCCCGACGTGGCGGTCTCGTTGGTGATCGCCGGGCTGCTCTGGCTTTGCTTCACAAACTCCTTCAACCGCAGTTCACCCAAGGTCAGTTGGACGAGGTCCAGCGCGCCATCGGTCGGGTTTTGCCGGACAAAGGCTTCCAATTTCTCAATCGTTTCAGCCGTGCGCTTCAAGACCAGGTTAAGCTGGATGATTTTCAACACTGCCAGCCGCCGCTGCTCAGCCGTGGCACTCTCGCCCAAATTGCGCTCATACACTTTGGCCGCCTCGGCGAACTGCCCCAGACGCTCGTAAATCCCCCCTTGCAATTCCACCGCCTCAGCGATGAGCGGCTTCTGCTGGCTTTGCTCGGCCAGCTTCATGAGGTCCACCGAGGCGGTCAGCGCTTCCGGGTAACGCTGGTCCGCAACACGGATGCGGCAGAGCAAGTTCTGCCGGCGCCAGGCCAGCTCCGGGCGGAGCGTCACACTGGCCAGCTCATTGAGCGCCTGTTCGCCCGCCTGATATTCTTTTTGCAACAACAGCGTTTCGCCCAGCAACAAATACCCGCGCACCAACTGATCGGCGTTGGGCTTCGAGCGCACCATTTTCTGAAAGTCCCCCTCGGGATCGGACAACAACTGCCGGACCCGCAGATAATCCTGGTTCTTGAAACGACAATACGCCTCGCCGACCGCCGCTTCGAGCCGGCGCTTGGAAAAGGGATATTCGCGTAAAATCCGCGCGTAGGCCTCCGCCGCCTGGGGATACTGCTGATCGTAATAGTGCGATTCGGCGATCCAGAACGAATACTCATCGGCCAGTTTGCCGGCCTGCTCATATTCTTTTTGCAGCAAGGCGGCGGCATTGGTGTATTTCAGCAGCTTGAACGTCGCCTGGGCCAGCATCAGGATGGCATCCGGGCGGTATTCGGATTGGGGATATTTGCGAATGAACTCCGTAAGATCACGCTCGGCGGTTTCGTAGAAGCCATCCTTGAAGGGCGTGAGCGTCTTCTGGAAAGCACGGCGCTCCGAGGAACTCGCCGCCGGAGCGTTGAAGGCGCAGGCGCAAAGCAGGAGGAAAAGAAAAATCGCAACAACCGAAAGCCGCCATGACGCGAAGGCGCGGAGGGAAAAACCGGCTGGCGCTTCCAACTCCTGACTTCCAACTCCTGACCTCTGATCGCCCCCACTGTTTCGGGATTCGGCGTTCGGATTTCTTTCGGTTTTCGGTTTTCGGTTTTCGGCCTTAACCACCTGGCTCCTTCCGACGACGATTTCGCTGCGACAGTGGCTCACATCCGCCTCTTTGCGTCGGCGGCCATGGCTACGATCGGATTGTCTTAACAGCATCATCAAGTCCAAAGTTTAGTTCTTCAGCGCGCTCAAATATACAAAAATTATCGCTTAAATGCCAACAGCCGCGCGAGATATTGGCCGGTGTGGCTGGCGGCGCAATGCGAAACGTCCTCGGGGGTGCCTTCCGCCACGATGTATCCCCCGCCCTCCCCGCCTTCCGGGCCGAGATCAATCACCCAATCCGCCGTTTTGATCACGTCCAGGTTGTGCTCGATGACCACCAGCGTGTTGCCGGGGGCGCGGAGCTTGAAGAGCACCTCCAACAGTTTGGCGACGTCATGGAAATGCAGGCCGGTCGTCGGCTCATCCAGGATATACAGCGTGCGCCCGGTCTGTTTGCGGCTCAATTCCGAGGCGAGCTTCAGCCGCTGCGCTTCGCCGCCGCTCAACGTGGTGGCTGATTGCCCCAGCGCCAGGTAGCCCAGCCCCACCTCGGCCAGCGTCAGGCATTGCTCGTAGATCTGCGGGATCGCGCGGAAGAAATTCACGCCCTCATCCACCGTCATGGCGAGCACATCGGCGATGTTGAGCCCCTTATAATTAATATCCAGCGTCTCGCGGTTGTAGCGCCGCCCGGCGCACGCCTCGCAGGTGACGTACACCGGCGGCAGAAAATGCATCTCGATCTTGATCAGCCCGTCCCCCTGGCATTCCTCGCAGCGGCCGCCCTTGACGTTGAAGCTGAAGCGTCCGGCGTCGTAGCCGCGCACTTTGGCGGTGGGCAGGCGCGCGAACAAATCCCGGATCTGGTTGAACATGCCGGTGTACGTGGCGGGATTGCTGCGCGGCGTGCGGCCGATGGGCGTCTGGTCAATGACAATCACCTTGTCGAGCAAGTCCATGCCCTCGATTTCCCGGTGCAGGCCGGGCCGCTCCTTGGAGCCGAACCAGTGCCGGAACAGCGCGCGCCGCAGAATGTCATCCACCAGCGTGCTTTTGCCGGAGCCGGAAACGCCCGTGACGCACGTCAGCGTCCCCAGCGGAATGCGCGCGTCAATATTCTTCAGGTTATTCTCGCGCGCGCCCAGGATGCGCAGCCAGCCGCGCTCCTGGGTGGGCTTCACCCGCTGGCGCGGCACCGGCACGCTCAATTCCCCGGACAGATACCGCGCCGTCAGCGAGCGCGGGTTGGCCAGAATCTCCGGCAACGTGCCCGCCGCCACCAACTCCCCGCCGCGCACGCCCGCGCCCGGGCCGAGGTCCAGGATATAATCCGCGCGCCGGATGGTATCCTCGTCGTGCTCCACCACCAGCACGGAATTCCCCAGGTCGCGCAAATGCTCCAGCGTCTTCAGCAGGCGCTCGTTATCCCGCTGGTGCAGGCCGATGCTCGGCTCGTCGAGAATGTACAGCACGCCCACCAGCCCGGCGCCAATTTGCGTGGCGAGCCGGATGCGCTGCGCTTCGCCGCCGCTCAGCGTGCCGCTCTCGCGGTTCAGCGTGAGGTACCCAAGCCCCACATTCCGCAGGAACCCCAGCCGCGAGCGCACCTCCTTGATCACCTCGCCGGCCACCTGCTGCTGGAAATCCGTCAACTTCAGCGCCGCGAAGCACTGCTCCGCCTGATCCACCGACAGCGCGCAGACATCCATGATGGACAGCCCCGGAACCCGCACCGGGCGCGGCTCCTTCGCGGCGGGGCGGAAGCGCCCGGCCAGCGCGGCATCCCCCACCGTCACGGCCAGGATCTCCGGCTTCAGGCGCTGCCCGTTGCACACGTCGCAAAACTGCGGGTTCATGAACGCCTTGAGCCGATTGCGCGTGAACTCGCTCTCGCTCTCCTGGTACAGCCGCTCCAGGTTCGGGATCACCCCCTCGAACGGGCGCTTCACCTTGCTCATCTTCCCGGCGCGATAAAACGTGAACTCCACCTCCTCCGCCCCCGTGCCGCGGATCATCGCGCGCTTGAACTCCGCCGGCAGATTCTTCCACGGCACCTCCAGGCTCACGCCGCCATGCGACGCCACCGCGCGGATCAGCGCCTTATAATATACGATCATCCGCTTGCCCCCGCGCCGCCACGGCAGGATCGCCCCCTCCTCCAGCGTCTTATCCGGATTCGGCACCACCAGCGCCTCATCGAACACCAGCTTCTGCCCGAGCCCGTGGCAAACCGGGCAGGCCCCCTGCGGCGAGTTAAAGGAAAAATGCTTCGGCGTGACCTTCTCGAAACTCTTCCCCGTGGCCGGGCTGTACGCGCGGTTGGAATGCAGCGTCTCCGCCCAGGGTTGGGTCGCGGCGCTGGCGCTGCGGGCCGCGCCGCTGGCCTCCGGGGCCTGCTGCAACACCCAGAGCATCCCCTCCCCCCACTTCAGCGCCGTCTCCACCGAATCACTGAGCCGCACGCGCACCTTCTCCTCAATCACCAACCGGTCCACCACCACATCTATATTATGCCGGGCCTTCGGGTCCAGCTTCACCCGCACATTCGCCTCCAGCTCCACGAACTCCCCGTCAATCCGCGCCCGGACGAACCCCTCGCGCGCCAGCCGCTCGATCACATCCCGGAACTCCCCGCGCTGATCCCGCACCACCGGCGCGAGCAACATCACCCGCGTGCGGGGCGGCAGCGCCAGCACCTTATCCACGATGTCGCTCGTCGTCTGCGGCACCACCGGCACGCCGGACTCCGGGCAATGCGGCTGGCCAACATGCGCAAACAACAGGCGCAGATAATCGTAAATCTCCGTCGTCGTCGCGATGATCGAGCGGGGGTTCGCGCTGCTGCTCTGCTGCTCGATGGCGATGGCGGGCGACAGCCCCTCGATATAATCCACCTCCGGCTTCTGCATCTGGTCAAGGAATTGCCGGGCATAGGCAGACAGCGATTCCACATACTTCCGCTGCCCCTCGGCATACAGCGTGTCAAAGGCAAGGGACGACTTCCCCGAGCCGCTCAAGCCGGTGATCACCACCAGCTTGTTGCGCGGGATTGTCAGCGTGAGATTCTTTAAATTGTGCTCGCGCGCCCCACCTATTTTCATCATATCGTTCGCCATACTCCGGGAATTCTGGCTAATGCCAATCTGCCAAACATAGCGCGCCCAACCGGGCGCGACAACTTCAATTCCGCCCCCCCCCGGCGCAGCGCGCCGATCTAATTTGACGCGGGGCCGGGTTGGGCGTAGGTTCGCCGCACGTCTGAAACCAATGAAGAAGAAAGTGAATATTATGAACGTGTCCCGTCGCAATGCTTTGAAACAGGTCGCTGGCGCCACCGTCCTCGCCGCCGGAACCGCTGGGTTGTCGCTGCACGCCCAGGAATCCGCCAAACTCAAGGGCAACATCAAACATTCCGTGTCCAAATGGTGCTACGGAAAGATTCCGCTCGACGCGTTCTGCAAAGCGGTGAAGGAAATGGGCATCGAATCCGTGGAGTTGCTCGGGGAAAAGGATTGGGCAACCGTGAAGGAGAACGGGTTGACGTGCGCGATGTGCAATGGACCCGACAGCATTAATTACGGCTGGAACCGCGTGGAACATCACGCCAAATTGCTCGAAGGTTTTGCCGCCGCGATTCCCAAGGTCGCCGCGCTTGGTTTTCCCAACATCATCACCTTCTCAGGCGAGCGCAAAGGGATGGATGACGCCACCGGCCTCAAGAATTGCGCGGACGGGCTGAAAAAGCTCATGCCGATTGCCGAGCAGCATAAGGTCACGGTGGTCCTGGAACTGCTCAACAGCAAGGTGAACCACAAGGATTACATGGCCGATCATTCGGCTTGGGGCGTGGAATTGTGCAAGCAGGTCGGCAGTGAACGGCTCAAGCTGCTGTTTGATATTTACCACATGCAAATCATGGAGGGGGACCTGATCCGCAACATCAAGGATTATAATCAGTACTTTGGGCATTACCACACCGGCGGCAATCCGGGACGCAATGAGATTGATGATTCACAGGAGATCAATTATCCCGCCGTGATGAAGGCGATTGTGGCGACGGGTTACAAGGGGTATGTGGGCCAGGAGTTCATTCCCAAGAAAGATCCGCTGACTTCATTGCGGCAATCCATACAGATTTGCGATGTGTAAGGAGTTGCACCCATGAAGCTCTCACGTCGGTCCGTGTTCAAAAGCGTGGCGACGGCTTTGCCATTGGCCGCTATGGGCGGCCTGCCGCGCGCGGCACAGGCCGAAGAAATCGCGCTTTACCGCGCGCGCAAAGGGCGCATCAAACAATCTATTGTCCCATGGTGTTATAAGCCGTTGACGGTAGAGGAGCTGGCGGCGTTGGCCGTCAAGTTGGGGATGCATAGCATCGAGCTGTGTGATCCCAAGTTTTGGCCCAAGCTCAAAGAGCTGGGGCTCACCTGCGCCATTGCCGGTTCGCATGGGTTCGGCAAGGGGTTCGCCCATCTGGAAGAACATGAGCTGTGCCTGAAATCATTGACCGAGCGCATCGGGCAATGTGTCACGGCGGGCGTGCCGAGCATCATCACCTTTAGCGGATTCCGGCGCGGTCTGGCCACGGAGGTGGGCGTGAAGAACATGGTGGACGGGTTGAAGAAAATCGCACCCATTGCGGAGAAGGCGAAAGTGACAGTCTGCCTGGAGATGTTGAACTCCCGCGTGAATGTCGAGATGAAAGGGCATCCGGATTACTTTTGCGACAGCATGGATCTGAGCGTGGATATCCTCAAGCAGGTCAGCAGCGAATACGTCAAGGTGCTCTTCGACATTTATCACGTGCAAATCATGCATGGCGACGTCATCACGCGTCTGAAGCAATACGCGCCATGGATCGGCCATTACCACACGGCGGGTGTGCCGGGGCGCAATGAGATTGATGATACCCAAGAGCTGTGTTATGCCCCCATCATGCGGGCCATCGTCGCAACGGGTTATCGGGGCTACGTCGGGCAGGAATTCATCCCGGTGGGCGACAAGGTCAAATCGCTGAGCGACGCGACCCGGATTTGCGACGTATAGACATCCATCAGGAGACGAATCCAAACATTCATGAGCACTTGGGGAGTGATTTTTGACTGGGACGGAGTGATTATTGATTCATCGCGCCAGCATGACCGCGCATGGCAAATGCTGGCGGAATCAGAGGGGCGCACCCTGTCGCCGGATTATTTCAAGCGCAGCTTCGGGATGAAGAACGAGCGGGCAATTCTGGAACTGCTGCGTTGGACGCAAGATCCCGCAGAAATCAGCCGCCTTTCGTTGAAAAAAGAGGCCATGTACCGCGAGTTGATTGCCGCTGAAGGCATTGCGGTGCTGCCGGGCGTCAAGCCCCTCCTGGCGTGGTTAAGCAAACAGGGTGTGCCCTGCGTCGTCGGCTCCTCCACCCCCGCTGCCAATATCCTATGCGTGCTGGATACCCTCGGTTTGCGCAACGCCTTCCCGCATCTGGTCTGCGCCGGGGATGTTTCCCATGGCAAACCGCATCCGGAAGTATTCCTGAAAGCCGCACAACGGCTGGGCCTGCCGACCACCCGCTGCGTGGTGTTCGAGGATGCGCATGTGGGCATTGAGGCTGCGCGGGCCGCCGGCATGAAGGTCGTCGCCGTGGCCACCACCCACCCCGCCGACACCCTGAGCGATGCCGATCTGGTGGTGAACCGGTTGACCGATCTCGACCCGGAACGCGTGGCGGCCTGGTTCCCGGCGGCGTAGTTTGCGCTGAATTGTGTGTTGAAGGTTTATGGGCGTTGTGGCACGGCGTTTTTTACGGGAGGGAGGCAGATTTTCGACTTGTGAGCATGCCGGGCATGGCGTACTTTGTAACCCGCAGTCAGTAATGAGCTTTTCGGGAAAGTTGTCCCAAAGACGTTTAAGGCAACTGGCGCAAGGCAACGGCATGAAAACACTGTACTTGGTGGAAGACAACCAGGACAACGCGGACCTGGTGCGCGACTTGCTTGCCGACCGGTACACGTTGGTTCATTTCCCGGATAGCCAGGCTTTGCTCAAGGCCATGCAAAACCCAAACTCCCCGGCTCCCGACTTATTGCTGTTGGATATTTCACTCCCCGGCATGGATGGCATCGCACTGCTCCACGCCATCCGCGCTGGAACCCCCTGGCACAAAGTGACCGCGATCGCGCTCACCGCCCATGCCATGAAACAAGATCAGGGACGGCTGCTGGCGACCGGATTTGACGGCTATGTGGGCAAACCCATCATGGATGACAGCATTCTGCTGGCAGCGATTCAAAAACTTCTACCCACCTCATGAATACGTCCAAACCTTCACCGCCCCGCGAGCGCAAATTTAAAGCCCGATTGCAGACACGCATTGTGTTTGGAGCCTTGGTGGCGCTTAGTCTGGTTGCCATGCTTTGGAATTTCGATTTCCTGAACGAGCAAAAAGTGCAATGGCTCCAAACCGGGTTGATTGCCGCCATGATGGTGCTCGGGTTGTTCGAAATATCGCGCACCAACCGCACTCTGCGACATCTGGCGCAGGTGGCGGATGAAATTGGGCATGGCAATTACGCGCAACGTGCCGAGGTGGACTCGAAGGATGCCTTGGGCAGCATGGCGCAGGCGCTCAACACCATGGCGGAACACATCGAGCAGACGATCCAGGAACGCGAGGAAGCGCGGGCCAAGCTGGAGCAATCCCAATCCGCCGTGGCCGCCCGCAACGAGGAGCTGGCCGCCGCCTTTGCCGGCCAGCAACAATTCGGGTCTTTTCTAAGCGAACTCAATTCCATTGAAACCAATACTCTGGCGGCCAAGGCGTTGGAGCATCTGATGCCCGCCGCCCATGCGCATCTGGGGGCGTTTTATTTATATGATGGGGAACAGCAAGCCTTCGCCTGTCTGAGCGCCCAGGGCGCGGACCGCAAGGCACTGGCGGGCTTGGGACGTGAACGCGGCCTGGATGGGCTGCCCGGCGAGGCGTTTCGGCGCAAAACCTGGGTCTTTGTGGAGGACCCCATGCTGGATGGCGCCCTGCAACTGGACGTCGGCATCGCGCGCGTGCCCATCAAGTGCGTGTACGCCATTCCGGTGATGCATCGCGGCGGCGTACTGGCAGTCATCGTCTTGGCGGGGTTGCGCCGACCGGACGAACGCGCTTCCCAAGCCATCACCCACCATGTGGACGCGCTTGCCAACGGGCTCAATAACGCCCTGAGTTACAAGGCGCTGAACCGGCAGTCGCTGCTGTTGGAGCAGGCGAATCGCGACCTGAAGAAAGTGGACCAATTACGCAGCGAATTTGTGGCCAACATGAGCCACGAATTGCGTACCCCCCTGAATTCCATCATCGGGTTTTCGGGAATCCTTCAGAAGAACCGGGGGGGGAATCTCACGGCGGAAGATTTGAGCCGCGCGGAAAAAATCAACCGCAATGGCAAGCACCTGCTGGGCCTCATCAATGACATTCTGGACCTCTCCAAAATTGAGGCCGGGCGCATGGATCTGCAATTGGAACCCGTGAGTTTGAGCAGCATTCTGCGCGAGGTGGTGGACCTCCTGCAACCGCAATCGGAGGCAAAAAAACTCGCGTTGAAATTGGAACTGCCAGCGGATGACCTGGTGTTGGAAACGGATGCGCAACGCCTCCGGCAGGTGGTCATCAACCTGGCCGGGAATGCCATCAAATTTACCCGGGAAGGCAGTGTCACCCTGGTGTTGGAACCCGCTGAATTGACTCCGGGTCGGGCGGTCCTTCGCGTGCAGGACACCGGGATTGGCATACCCGAAGACAAACTGGACAGCATCTTTGAGGCCTTCCGCCAGGCGGATAGCAGTACCACGCGTGAATTTGGCGGCACCGGCTTGGGTTTGACCATTTCCCGTTCCATGGTGCAAATGTTGGGCGGCACGTTGACTGCGGCTAGCACGGTGGGCCAAGGCAGCACCTTCACCATCAAACTGCCCATCCATCGTTCCGTCCAATCGTTTGCCCCAGCCATTGTCCAGCCCGCGCCTGCCGCACAGGAGCCTGCTTCCGCCACCGCACCCGCCGATTCTGCCACGCTGGACCGGCGCAAAACCAAGCCTTCACCCGCCGCCATGGATGGCTTGGATGTGCTATCCACGGTGCTGGCTGGCAAGTCCGGCCGCCGGGTCATGGTGGTGGATGACGATGCCGATGCCTGCGAGTTGATCCGCCAGTATTTACAGGATCTGGGGATGACGGTTATTCTGTGTGTACATGCCGGGGAAGCGGCCCGCTTGGCCGCAGAACAAAAACCGGATTTGATCACTCTGGACCTGATGATGCCGGAAAAATCAGGTTGGGAAGTGTTGGCCCAACTCAAGCACGATCCCCTGCTGCGTGAAATCCCCGTGGTGATCCTCAGCATTCTGGCGGACCGCCGCAAGGCGATCTCTTTGGGCGCCGTGGACGCGCTGGCCAAACCGATTACCCGGGATGATTTCAACGCCGTGGTAACCCGGCATTTAAACGCCCAGATCAAATCCCGGGTACTGGTGGTGGAGGATGATGCCGATACACTGCAAGCCATTACGGCCTGGGTCGCCCCCTACGCCAGTGAATTACTCACGGCAGTTAATGGCCGGGAGGCGCTGAATATTCTGACCCGTTGGCAGCCGGACGTCATTTTTCTCGACCTGCTCATGCCGATCATGGACGGGGTCACTTTCCTGGGCCATTTGCGCGCCCAGCCCGCGTTCGCCAAATTACCGGTCATTATTCTCACGGCCAAAACCCTTTCCACCGAAGAACGAATCACCTTGGAGCGGCATGGCGCCAAAGTGCTTCAGAAAACGGATATCTTTAATTAACGCTATTTATGAGTTCAAATTACTTATTCGAATTAAGTGAAACCCTGAAACAAACTACCATCCTGATTGTGGACGATCTGGAGGATAATCGTGATTTATTGGAACAAATGCTCCTGGAACAGGGGTTTGAATCCACCCTGAAAGCAGCTTCCGGTACGGAAGCCCTGGCGTTGCTGGAAAATAACACGGGCATCGGCCTCATTCTGCTGGATCTGATGATGCCGGTCATGGACGGCTATGAGACGGCGCGCCGTATCAGCAGCAATGCCAAAACCGGGCATATCCCCATCATCATTGTCACCGGCGGAGCGTTACGACGGGATGACGCGCTGATGAAAAGTTTTCAATGTGGCGCCATGGATTTCATTCCCAAACCGGTTGGTGAAGTCGAACTGTACGCGCGCGCCAAATCGGCGTTGGTCATGTTTCATGATCGCGTGGGGATTCGCGACGCGAACCTGGCGTTGCGGGAAAGCAAGCAACGGTATGATCTGGCGGTCAACGGGGTAAGTGAAGGCATTTTTGATATCAACTTTCAGACGGGCGAGGTCTTTTATTCCACCAACTGGAAAAAAATACTGGGCTATGCCGACGATGAAGTGCCGAACCGGTTTGGCATCTGGGAAAATCTGGTGCATCCGGACGATCATGAACGGGTATTGAATATCATCCACGAACATTGGGAAAAACATACGCCCTACTACAGCAGCGAGCACCGCCTGCGCGCCAAAAATGGCGAATATAAGTGGGTCTATTCCCGCGGGTGCGCCGTGTGGGACGAGCGGGGCAAGGTGGTGCGCATGGCGGGGTCCACCACGGACATCACCCAGCGCCGCGCCTTGGAAGTGCAACTGCGCCAAGCGCAGCAGATGGAAAGCATCGGTCGTCTGGCCGCTGGCGTCGCGCATGATTTCAACAACCTGTTGACCACCATTGTCGGCCAGGCCAACCTGGCGCGCATGCATCTGCCCGCCGATTCCCCAGTGCGCGACAACTGCGAAAAAATTGAACGTACCGCCATGCAGGCGGCGGACTTTTGCAAGAAAATGCTGGCGTATGCCGGCCAAGGGTGTTACGCGGCGGAACACGCGGATTTGAGCATTCTTACCGCGCAGATTGCGGAAATCGTGCAACACTCCATCAGTAAAAAAATCAATATCCGCTACGATCTCGCCACACAGCCGCTGGTCGTCGAGGCGGATACCGCGCAATTGCGCCACGTTATCATGAATCTGCTGATTAATGCCTCGGAAGCGATTGGCGATACCCTGGGGGCCATCGCCATCCGCACCGCCCTGACCAAACCCACCCCGGAGGAACTGGCCGCAGCGGTGATCACCTCCCAGACGCCGGCCGCGGAATACGCGCTACTGGAGATCGAGGACACCGGGTGTGGTATGCCCGCTGAAACGGTGGAAAAAATCTTTGAACCCTTTTATACCACCAAGCTCACCGGGCGCGGACTGGGCCTTTCTGCGGTGTTGGGCATTGTGAAATCCCACGATGGGATTTTAAGTGTCACCAGCCAGTCCGGCAAAGGGACGCTGTTCAAAATCTGGTTCAAACGGGTGGATGCCCCGCCTTCGCCGGCGTCCATCTCCATGGAAACTGCGGAAAAATGGCAGGGCTCGGGGGTTATTTTATTGGTGGAAGACGAGCCGGCGATTCGCGAAATGACGTCCCTGATGATCAAAGAGATTGGCTTTGATGTCATTGTGGCGGAGAACGGGGTGCGCGGGGTCGAGATGTTTCGTGAAAATCAGCAACGGATCAAATTGGTGATCATGGATTGGAACATGCCGTTGATGAACGGTGAAGAGGCCTTCCTGATCATTCGCGAAATAGCCCCTGACGCAAAGGTGTTGCTGGCCAGCGGCTATAGCGAACAAGAAGCCTTCCGCCGCTTCCAAGGGCGCGGTCTGACCGGCTTTTTGCAAAAGCCATACCGCTTTATTGATCTGGTGCAGAAATTGCAGATCTGCATGGAAAAATAACCGCTACGCGGATGGTGGGCCTAGTAGGGTTTGGACCGGCATATTGGCTGTTTTCATGGTTGCTCATGTTTGCCTTTCTGTGCCATGTAACACCCGGCGGCATACAACATAAAACCCAATAAATAAAGCACTGTTTTGCATTTATTGGTACTATGTGCAATATTGCTTGTGCGGAATCTGTGCGGCAAATCCATCACCACGGCGGCAGCTAAAACCACCCCAGAGCCGCCATGACGCTCCCATGGCACCGGCCAAGGTAAAAAGCACCGTCAACAACTTCACTTTGGCTCAATAATACTGGCGGATGTAGTCGTAGGCTTTGTCGAACAGCTCCTGGTCGGTGTGGAGTTTGTATTTGAACAGGGTGCGACGGAGTTCCTTCTGCACTAGGCGCTCTCCCTGGGTGGTGTGCTGCCAGTCTGGGAAACGGACTTTTTTCACGATGTCGTCAATGTCGGCGACGATGCGCTCCACGATAATATGGGTATTTTTGCTTTTGGCATCTTTGAAGAGTTCGGTCAGGGCTTCCTTGGCACGGTCACGTTCTTCAACTGGATCAATTTGTTTTTCCGCTTCGAGAACATCCTTGGCGGCTTGGAGGATTTCTTTCAGGAATTGGAGACTTGTCGAAAAACCCTGCTCATGCCTTTCTCTGATTTTCTCTAACCGCTCGCCTAACTCGGTGAACTTGGGATTGCCATGGTGCTTCTTTAGGCGAGCGATCAGGGAAATCTCAATTTCCCGGCCGCGCTTGGCGGGATCGGTATCCTTCAGGATATCATCCAGGACCTGTGCGTCCATCACCAGGGTTTCCACGTCGGCCCGGACGGATTCAACATGAACGTTCTGGTTGATGAGGTCTACGGTCTTGGCACCCAAGGCGTGCCAGAGGAGTTTACCGTTGCCGCTGGGTGGCTTGACGGACTCGTACACCTGGGTGAGCCAACGGTAATCGGCCTCATACGGGCTGAGGCAGGGATCAGGCGAGAGGGCTTCCCAGATGGTGCCAAGAACGGAGTAGTGGGCGGCAAACTTGTCGCGCACCTCGTTATTGGGCAGGCATTGCTGCGCAGCCATGAGGCCCTCGTAACCGCCGATGGTGCGGTCCACATGGGGGAAAAAGGCGAGGCACTTTTGCACTTGGAGCGGCAGCGCCTTGCGCAACTCTTCAATGTTGCTCACGACCTGCTGCACGGCTTTTTCATCAAAGTTCAGGGCGCGGGCCACATCATCAAAGATGCCGATGTAATCCACAATCAGGCCATGGGTCTTCTCCTGGCCGAAAGTGCGGTTGGTCCGGCAGATGGCCTGGAGCAGGTTATGGTCCTTCATCGGCTTATCGAGGTACATCACCTGGAGAATGGGCGCGTCGAAACCGGTCAGCAGCTTGCTGGTGACAATGACGAACTGGAGCGGGTCGGCTGGGGAACGGAACCGGTCGAGCAACTTTTCCTCGGCATCCTTGTCGCGACTGTGGACTTTCCATTCCGGGGGATCGCCCTGCGCGGTGGTCATTACAATGGCGCTGGCCTCGGGGCCAATCAGTTCGTCCATGACGGCTTTGTAGAGGACACAACATTCGCGGTCAAAGGTGACAACCTGGGCTTTGAATCCGTTGGGTTCGACTTTGGATTGGAAATGCTTGACGATGTGATTGACCACGGCACGGACGCGCTCCGGGTTTTTCACCAGCACGGCCATTTTGGCGGCGCGTTTGGCCAAATCATCGCGATCCTGCTCGCTCAGTTCGCCCGTGATGGCTTTGTAGGCTTGGTCTATGGCGGCTTTATCTATCTTCAACTTTACCTCGGGGGCTTCGAAATGGAGAGGCAGGGTGGCCTTATCCCGGATGGACTCCTGAAATGAGTAGCGGCTCATGTAGCCTTTCTCATCCTCATCCGCGCCGAAGGCCCAGAAGGTGTTTTTATCGGCCCGGTTGATGGGCGTGCCGGTGAGGCCGAAGAGGAAGGCATTCGGCAAGGCTTCACGCATTCGCCGACCTAAATTACCCTCCTGAGTCCGGTGTGCTTCATCAACCATCACGATAATATTTGATCGAGCGCACCACGCACCGGTCGGCGAACTAGCACCGGTCAGCGAACCCTCACCCCCAGCCCCTCTCCCAGAGGTAGAGGGGAGAAGATGCGCGACGACGATTTCCAGCACGTTTAGCGGATTAGTCTCAAGCTCTTCGTTCTTAAACCGCAGCACGGTGTTGCCGAGACTGCGCAGATACGCGTCCCGCTTGGCATCCTTTTGCTTGCGCTTCTCGTGAACAGGGCCGTCGAACTCAACAACCAGCCTTGCCTCATGGCAGTAGAAATCTACCAGGTAATCCCCAATCTGATGCTGCCGCCGGAATTTAGCGTCGCATAGTTGTTTATTCCGCACCAATTCCCAGAAAACATCCTCTGCAAGTGTCTGCTTTTGACGCAGTTCCCTCGCTCGCTCTACTAATCCAGAGAATTCAAAACCACCACGATAGTTCACTGACTTTCCCCCCTCTCCTAAGCTGCGCACCCTCGCCCCTGGCCCCTCTCCCACTGGGAGAGGGGACGGGGGTGAGGGTGGTTGTAGTTGAGAGCCACCGAATTTATGGATGGTCGTTATCAACACCTTGCGTACGTCTTGCTTTAAGAGCGCCTGCAATTCCTCCCGGCTCTCAACTCCAACCATATTCGGCACATCGGCGGCGTTGAACGTGGCGGTGATCTGGGTGTCGAGGTCAATGCGATCCACCACAATCATGACCGTGGGGTTGCCCAGCTCGGGGTGCATCCGGAGCTTTTGGGCGGCAAAGACCATAAGGAGGGATTTGCCGCTGCCCTGGAAATGCCAGATGAGACCTTTCTTGGGATAGCCCTGCACCACACGTTCCACGATCTGGTTGGTAGTGAAATACTGCTGGTAACGGCAGATGATCTTGATGCGGCGATGTTTCTTGTCCGTGGCGAACAGGGTGAAATTTTGAAGGATATCGAGTACCACACCGGGCTGGAGCAGGCTCGCGACGGTGCAACGCACGTGGCCAATGGTTCCCTCTTCTGGCACCGCCGCTGAGCCCCTCACCCCTGGCCCCTCTCCCAGCGGGAGAGGGGGAACGGGCGGACGCCAAGGGCCCCACATTTCGATGGGCATGCGGATGGAACCGTAGCGGAAGAGTTTACCCTCGGTGGCGAAGGAAAAGACGTTGGGCACGAACATGGCTGGGACTTGCCGTTCGTAAATCTCGTTCACTTGGAACGCACCATCGAACCAGGTGACCGCACTGCGTGTGGGCGTCTTGGCTTCGCCAATGACGATGGGAATACCGTTAACCAGGAAAACGATATCGAAGCGGACTCCGCCGCTTCGACCCTCACCCCGGCCTTCGTCCACCCCTCTCCCACTGGGAGAGGGGTCGGGGGAGAGGGCGTGCCCAGCGCAAAACGTAAATTGATTAGTGACGGTGAGTCGGTTGCGGGTGGGCTGGGCGGCATCCATGAGGCGGATGGGGACATGCTCGCCACGGGGGCCAAAGGGCATGGTTTTCTCACCGCGCAGCCACGCCATGAAATTTTCATTGGCACGAACGATCCCATCCGCCTGCACGGAGAGCAGGATGGCCCGGAGATTGTAAATGACCTCGTCGGCGCGGTCGGGCTGCGCCTTAATTTCCGGGTTTAGTCGGATGAGGGCATCGCGGACCCAGGATTCGACCATCACGTCGCCGGGTTGGCGCGGGATTTCCGTGGCGGGCAGGTAATCCCAATTCAGGGGCTGCAACTGGTCCCCCAAGGACTTGCCCCAACCAGGTAACGTTTCCCGCATGGGCGTGACTGATTCGCCGCCGCTGAAAGCGACGGTGTCCAGGATCATCTGCTCGACGGTGTTGGATTCGGTGAAGCTCATGTTAATGCCTCCGTGAATGCGTTAAGTAATTTGCGAGTTGCATCATATTTTGCGGCGAGCGCATCTTTTACTGATTGGAGCTTCTTGACCTCGCGAACAATCAGCTCTTGCTCTGCGAGCTTCGGAAGTTGGAACGGAAACGCTTTGACCTGAGTAGAGTTTATGGAGGCGAGATTCGACGTTTTCTTCGCACACCCAAGAAAATATTTTTTGCCGTAGGCGCTTCCAAGCTGGAGCGCAAGAAACTCCGGCAAAAGCACAGACCTATTCGCACGCAAACTGAATACATGATTCTGGTGCAAACAACCTGAGACTTGGTTTCGCCAAATTGTGCCTCTGCCAACTTTGTCAAAGTCTCCACCTTCGCAAATGACGACATCACCATCTTGAAGTTTGAACCGCTCTTCATCTACTTTTGGCACAATAATCGTTTTCATCTCGGTCAGATCAAGGTAGCCGTCCTGAACATTTGCAACTCTCAAATACGGCAATTCAACTGTCTGAACTGTGGCTGGACATGTTTTTCCCTTCGCGATTCCCGTTTGTAGAAAAACTACTTCGCACAGCGACTTTATTGGATACCGCGCCGCAGACTTTCCAGCTCCACCTGTGCCGAGTGCATCCGCGAGCTTCGCATTAACGGCTTCGCCGGCAGTTTGAACCGCCTTTTCGTTAGCAACGGAGCTTTCATCCACCGCCCAGAGGATTTCGGCGATGCGGCGCTGCTGGTCGAGTGGCGGGAGGTCGAACTCCTCCAGCTTGAGCGTAGTCCAGTTGATGGTGGGCGAGAGCGAGCCGACCGAAATATCCACGGCGCGGCTCATAAACTTGTCGCTCATCATCAGGAACGGCAAGAACTCCGGCAGCACCACTTTCGGCTTCGCCCGCGCCACCATCGCGTGTGCTGAGCAAATTCCGTCCACCTCTGCCACCGCCAGCTTGCGCTGGTAAGCCCGGCGGCGTCCAAAAATAATGTCGCCCTTGCGGAAGCGCAGCTTCGTGCCGATAACATCACTACCCTTACCCCATCGCCGGATGTGTAAACTGCCAGAATCGAGATCATCTAACCCTACGTAAATTTCTGCCGCTGCTGTGCTTGGCTCGACGCGCTCATTGACATTCTCCACGATGTCGTCAAAACGGAAGCGCTTCCAGCCCTTACGGTCAAACAGGGGGAGTTTGGCCCATTGGGGATTGGGCTTGAGCTTGGCGAGGGATGGAATTTCTTTGGTCATCTTCGACTGCGACTAAAAATCTTCTGGGTTCACGACATTGTTTCGCAAATCGTTCACGCGTTGCGCCAGGAAAGCAATGAGTGCGGCATTTGCGAGGATTCCAGCGACCAGCATGGATTCCCAGTTGTTCAATGAGCCATAGTGGATGTCTTTCTTGTTAAGAGCGTCGGCAACAGCCTGGGTCAGGGCTTGGGCGGATACCTGGCCCGCTGGCAAGGTGAAGTAGTGTTCTGGCCGACGGCCTATCTTGACCCATGTAGCTTCACAAAAATCAAGAACTTGGGTTTTCAAAACCACATTATCTACGTGGTAGCGCACGGCGGCAAAGTCCGGGTGGTTGTTCGGCAGCACCACCATCAGTTGCATCGCTGGCCTGCGGAATCCTTGCTGTTGCGTTTGCTGGATGTCAGCACGGGCCAACCGCTGATTCAAAATTACATCGTAGTAGGGATGCAGAACACGTTGCCCTGGTCCCACGCCGACCAAATTATCTTGCCGTTTCGTGTTGCAAAGACACGCCGGAACCAAGTTCAAACTGAAGAACGCAAGTTCGGGAAAATCCACTTTGGGGAAAACGTGATCCAACGTGCCTGTTCCCAAACTACCGCACATCGGGCACACATCCGGCGAACCTTTCTCACGGATTTTTTTCAAGAACGGGCGAAGCACCGCTGGCGGAGTTTTGTAGTGCTGGAGAAGGGCATTGACCAAGCCGTCGTCCATATTAAGAGCCGCTGGTGCGCCAGCGGCGATGGCATTGCCATTCACCCGGCGGTAGGCGGCATAACTGTGGAGAATTTCCCTGACGTGCTGGCGAAGCGCCGGGTAACTCGCAACCAAACGATTCCGTGCCAGCGAACGTAAATTCGCCACGTCAGGAACTTGTGGTTGCTGGAGTTGTTTCACGTCACTTGGCTTTTGTCAGATCCGCGCGCTGCAAACTCATTAACGCCTCGGTTGATACTTCTTCTTCCAGCAGTTTCATAACTTTCGGAGCTTGGCCAGGCTTCGCGACCAGATGAGCGCGAACTTGGGCAAGCAGCGAACCAAAATAAGCGTCTTCAAAAACAAAATGAGATATTTCGCCAATGTCAGCACCCAATGTCTTCAACCTCGGTGTCACGGCTTCGATTTGGTTATCGGCGACTTGCCGCAGAACAATCACCTGAGACCGAGTTACTTCGCGAACGAAATAGGCGGAATGTGTAGCCAGGATTGCAACTGACCCCGTTTCTTCCAAAAGCTTATCCAGCAAACGAACAAAGTCTGAAATAAAATTAGGATGAAGGTGGGTCTCGGGTTCATCACACAAAATCAGAGTTCCATTTTCAATATACAAACAGGCCTGAATCGCAAAGCGAATAAACGTCAACTGGCCACTACTGAGTGGCACATGCTTGCCATCAATGTAGCGGCAAACGTCGGCCTGAAGATCAACCGCACTCCAGCGCTCCAATCGGCGGCGACCGTTACCTTCCTGTAGTTCAGACAAAGGAAACGGCTCTTTAAGCCACTCCGGAGTATTCACATTGGCCTTCTTAACCCGGACATAAAGCAGCTCAGGAGGAATTATCGGACGAATTGCCTCACAAAAGAAGCTCCAACGCCCTTTAGCCCTAATGCTTTCTTCCGAACGCGACAACTCTACAAGAACTCGCCCCAACCCAAGCTCGTTGTTTCCCCACTGCCGCCGACTTAGAAAAATCTGTCGGTATTTTATCCGGCGTGGGAATCGTGGTGGCGGGGGAAAAGTGGTGTAGGTTTCACCAGGGCTGCTTACCGCAAGCAAGCGATTAATAACAGGGCGACCATTCACTGGATCTCGCAGACCGTCGCGGTCGTCGTGGAGCAAAGATTCAACAATGTGAGCCAGCGACTGGCTTTTCCCTACACCGTTTTTCCCGATTACGACCGCGATACGCTTGGGCAGAGGTCCATCATTTTCAAATCGAAAATCGATTTCATGGTTTGTTTGAAATGTTGGTAATTTGAAACTCAGGTGTAATTGATTCGAGATGCCAGCCAGTTCTTCTGCAGCTAGTCCGCCAAGCAAAGACTCCGCATTTCTCAGCGCAAAAAATGTCTCAGAATTCCTCATGAATGAGAAATTAAACTGATTGCTATTCATGGCTTCGTTTAGCCAATTAGGGGGTGGTTGGGTTCGGCCGGCAACAACCAAGTCATTGATGCTCGCCAACAACCCACGCGCTCGTGAACCATCTAAAGCACCAATCAGTTTACGATAAGACTCCATGTCCGGTTGCAGCGTGTAGAATTCCGGCACATCGGAAGCTTTTAACATTTCGCCTGAATTCATCTGCCCCAACAAATGCTCAACAGCGTCTGCGGGACTACGGAAATCCTCCCCCTCATCCACGAATCCCAAATGAAGATGCCCTTCAATGGGGGGCACATCATGGAGCATTATTTGGTACCTAAAGAGGGTTCTTTGGCCAAACTCATTTGGGGGCTCGGAAGCAGGTGCCAAAACGATGGCAGGCTTTTGCAGATAAGGGACACTAGCGGGAGCGTGGACAAAGACGATGTGATATTCCGGTTCGGTTTCAGGCCCAAAAGTTCCGCGCAATCTGTGCAAATGCGGTAAAAGACCGTCGCGCAAAGCGGCGTCGAATTCCCGCTTATTGCGAAATCGTCTATACAATAATTGGGCACCTGCCTTACGGATCAACGCCGTCATGCGAACATCGCGCCCGCTATCGTTGAGACCCTTTACAAAAATCAGACACAGTTTTTTTGTACTTAATGCCTGCTCAAATTCCAGTTCAACCGCCGTTTTTTCGTCACTGATTACGGGGCCAGCTTTTTTGCCAATCAAACCGATGAAAATATCGCACCGATCTATTGCGGCAATGAATGATTGTCCCGTTATCTGGTTGGATGAATCCTCAGAAAGGAAAAGCTCGAAGAAATCCCGCATTCTTTCATCACGATCAATAAATTGCTTGAGCGCCTCTCGCTCTTGGGCAAATTCTGTGAATAAAGAACTGACGAATATGCGCTTCTCGCTCATTTGGTCTCCTCATTGATACTCTCCACCACATGCTCAAACCGCACTCGTCTCCACCCCTCGCGGGCAAATCCCGGTAGCCTGGACAAGTTTGGATTGATCGTGAGGTTTGCTGGGGCACCGCCGGTGCTGTTGCTGATGGTGGTGCTGCTCATGCTGCTGGTGTTGTTATCGTCATCATCATGCTCGTCGCGCTCGTCATCGTATTCGTGGTCACCGTCGTCGTCGTGATGAGGATGGTGGTGGTCATACGGTTAAGGCTTTTTGCAGCAAGCGGCCGGCATCCACCATGTCCTGCTGGATTTGTAACCGCCGAAAGCGGGTGTCGTCGGATTCGCCCGCGACCAATTGGCCAAGAACAAAGCTGGCCGCCCGGACGGGGGCGGACGATTGTTCGTTGCGGAAATGCTGGTTGAGACAGGCGACGGCATCGGCACAGGCGGGATTGCCGGCGCGGACTTCCTCGCCAAACGCGGCCACGGCGGCGGCGGTGCCACGGTCGTAATGGAGCAACGTGTAAAGAATGTCGAAGGCATCCTTGGGCGCCTGCCGGTGGGCGAAGGCGCGAAGCTTCATCGCCAGAAACGGCCCGGCTTCGCAGACGCGGACGGGCAGATCCGTCTGCGTGGCGCCGTAAAGGTCCACGCCGGTGATTTTGATGGGACGGGCGGTGGCCAGGGCGCGGTTGATGCCGGGCAAAATGTTGGCGGGAATATCGTCCACCATGGCAGTGCCCTGGGTGGCGGGCGGGTGTTCGGTGAGGAAATCCACGGGAATGGTGAAGTCGCCAATGGTTTTCACAAAACGCGGCCCGCCAAATTCGTCCTTGGAGAGTTTGAAGCCGTGCGTTTGCAGGTCCATTTGCAAGCTGCCGTATTGGCCGAGCGAGGCACCGAGGGCGATGCCGAGATCGGCGTCGAGCGTCACAGGCCGGGGCAGCGTGCGCGCGGCGGCGAGATCGCCGCAGAGGTATTTGGGAACGAGGCCGCCGACGAGAACGAGGTCGCTGTGCCAGGACCCCAGCCCGGCCCAGACGGTAAGGAACGCGGCTTCGGCGGTGGCGACGCCGTGGGGATTATATTCGCGGTAGGTGGCGTATTTCATGGGCGGCAAAATCCTTCCCAATGGCGCAGAGCGTTGGCGGCATCCGGGCCGCGCAGGCCGGTGGGGAGCAGGTCGAGATAAATCTGGGCATCGGTGACGAGCGGCAAGTCCCGCACGGTTTGCGTTTCCAGAAAAACGCCTTCGTCCGTGGGAACAAAGAGCCAGACTTTGCCGGCGTCGTTCACGGGGCGCAGGCCGAGTTGCTCCAACGTGGCGGCTTCCGGGAGGCGGGCCACATAGGCGCTGGTGATGACCGGCTCGGTGTAAGGATGCCGCAACCAAGCGGCCAGCCATTGAGTGAACACGATGGGCACGGATTGTTCCCTAGCCCAGATCTGGAGCTTATTCGCGATTTCAAAGGTGTCACCGCCAAAGGTGGTATAGCGGGTGTGGGTGCTGCGGCGGTGGAAATCATCGGCTTTGGCCCAGGCATTGATCAATCCCGGATGATCCACGAGGTGGAATGCGCGGGCACTTTTTTTTCCCAGAAAACCCTGGCTGATGAGGTGCTGGACGATGCGGGAGACCAGACCTGAACTGGCCTTGGTGCGGTGAAGCAGTTCGCTCTGAGTCCAGACCCGGTCGCGGTCGGTCAGCAGGCTGCGGATGATGCTGGCACTTTTGCCCACGAAAACATTCCTCGGCTCAAGCTCATACCGGAAGTCGCGTCCGGGCAGACTGCGGCGATCCACGAGCAGGCCTTCGGCCCGCAGATATACCCGGCCATTCAAATCCACCGCTGCCAACCGCTTTTGCCGGCAAAAATCCAGAAGGCGGGGAATCAATTCGGGGGCAACTAACAGCGGCGGGAGCGGATCACTCCAAGCCGCGAGGATGGATTCCAACTCCGGGATGCTGGGTTTCAGGGAATACACGGGCTTGAAACGGCGGGCTTGGGCGTCCAGCTTCAACTCGACCCACGGCAGTTTGCCTTGGGCCACATCGCCAGACGGCGACAGCCATGCGAGTTCGACATCATCCGCCAGCAATTGCCGGAAGTGATGAAGCAACTCGCTTTCGTAGCGAATTAGCGCGATTTTACTGGAATCCAATGTTTTCACTATTCAGTAATAAATACCAATTTCAGTAAGAAAGCAACTGTTTTTAATGGAATATGTCTTTTTCACTGTGCAGTAAGAAATGTAGTATTCAGTAAATCATTGTGTTTTTATGGTGATTCCAAGTGTTTCCAGCGACTGGCGCACGGTGGTTGAACTTTTCAACCAATGGCTGATCGAGGTAGCGAGGTCGGCTGCCGCGACTGGTGCCGAATCAGCATCCGCCCCGCCATTGGTGGCCAGCGCGACATAGAGCGGGATGCTCAAGTTCCCGTCCTTGGCCCGGATTTCTTCCAGCGTGACAACGCGGGCAAAGCCGGAAACGTCCGCGAATTGCTCGTAGGTTTTAACGATGCGCTCGATATGGTCATCGGTGAGGAAACTTTGGGCGCGTTCGCGGGTAACTTCGTTGACGGCGTTGATGAACAGAATTTTCCCTTTGTGCGCTTTCGGTTTGGCGGTGCGGCAGATGACCACGCAGGCTTCCATGGGGGAGTTATAGAAGAGGTTCGGCCCCAAACCGAGAACGCATTCGATGAGGTCAGCTTCAATGAGCTTGCGGCGCATTTCTTCCTCCTCCTGACGGAACAGGACGCCATGCGGCCAAAGCACCGCGCATCGGCCGGTCTTGGGATTCAGACTTTGGAGGATATGTTGCTGAAAGGCGTAATCGGCACGACCTTGCGGTGGGGTGCCATAAAGATTTCTTCCCCACGGGTCGGTGGCAAAGGCGTCGCGGTCCCATTGTTTAATGGAATAGGGTGGATTGGCCAGCACCACGTCAAAACGCTGCAGGCGGTCGCCCTGGACAAACTTGGGATCGGCGAGGGTATCGCCGCGCTCAATCCGAAAATCCTCCACGCCGTGCAGAAAGCAGTTCATCCGGGCGATGGATGAAGTCATGAGGTTCCGCTCCTGCCCGTAGAGCCGGACGTTGCGCCATTCCTTTTTCAGCCGGCGCAAGTGCGTGATGCATGAGAGCAACATGCCGCCCGAGCCGCACGTCGGATCATAAACGGATTCGCCTGGCTGCACGTCGAGCATTTCGGTCATCAGATGAACGACGGTGCGGTTGGTGTAAAATTCGGCGGCGGTGTGGCCGGCATCATCGGCAAACTTCTTGATCAGGTATTCGTAGCCCTGGCCCAACTCGTCCTCGGGCAGATTGGCGACGGTCAATTCCAGCGTGCTGAAATGCTCGACCAGGTCGCGCAACATGGCGTCGGAGAGGCGGTCTTTGTTGGTCCATTGGGCGTCGCCAAAGATGCCGTAGAGCTTGTCCGGATTGGCAGTTTCGATGGTCCGCATGGCGGACTGGAGGGCCTGGCCGACGTTCTTGGCAGCTTTGCGGACCTCGCGCCAGTGGGCATCCTGCGGGACTTGGAACCGGTGATTTTCCGGGTAAGCGGCAAACGTGGCATCGCCACTTGACTCTTTTAGCGCGGCCTGGGTTTCCTCGTCGAAGACATCGCAGAGGCGTTTGTAGAACAGGAGGGGAAAGATGAACTGCTTGTAATCGCCGGCATCAATGGTGCCGCGCAGGAGTGTAGCGGCACCCCAGCAACGGTGTTAATTTTTGCAACTGTTTTCGGTGATTTTTTTATCCGTGG
>JBAXGN010000103.1 GCA_037139415.1 Verrucomicrobiota bacterium
CTGCCGGACAATCATGACGCTTGTGATCAAATTCATCGCAGGGAACATATAAGAGTGAAGTCATGGCGATGCGAAAGCATATCGAAGGTTTGCGTGGTGACTATTTGGATTTGCCCGCATATTTGGCCCGGCTCCGAACCCGCCTGCGTATCGGGTAAGTGGACGTTTCACAAGCTGGCCGCACAGTCGCCTGGCTGCTGTTCTGGAATGAATGCACAATCCAAAACGAAGACGGGGGCATGCATTAAAGCTGCAAGTGCGAGCACTTCATTCTAACTTCCAGCTTCCATCTCCTTCGTATCATTTTTATGCCGGTTCATTTTTCTGCAAAATTCTCCTCATTGATTTTCATTAACGCTCATAGCGACTCAGCAACCTTGACAGTAAGCGTTGAATCCGCTTCCCTACTGCCATGCCATGAAAACGCTACGTTGCTTTTTATTAACGCTGATTTTGCTGGGCGCTCCGGCACTGACGGGTTGGGCGGCCGCCACGGACGGCACCGCCTGGCTGGAGTTCACCACCCTCTCCGAGGGCTGGGCGCACAGCCCCAATCATGTGCTGGCGGTGTGGATCACGGATGCCAGGACGAATTTCATCACGACGGTGCTGAAACATGGCAACAATCGCGCGCAACACCTTTCGACTTGGAATGCCGCGCGCCGCGGAAACGCGGATGTGGATGGGGTCAGTGGCGCCACGCTGACCTCGCATGGCGTCATCACCGCCGCTTGGAATTGCCGCAACCGGAAAGGCACAACCGTACCCGACGGGACATATCTGTTTTTCGCCGAATTTACCGAGGGGGATTTCCAAGGGCCGCGCGCCGTGTTTTCCTTTGTCAAAGGTCCGCAAGCCCAGTCCACGCAACTGGCCAGGCAGGGCAACTTCAAGGCGATCAAAGTCAGTTTCGTGCCAGAAAAGTGATCTTGAGGGTGACAGGCAAAGCTCCGGAGGAATTGTTCCCGCATCTCAAAGTTCAAGTTGTTTATGCCTAAATGAAAAGGAGAGGGCATTAGCCCTCTCCTTGTCTGAAATAAAAAGCAGACGCGTTTAGATGAACTCGTTGATCAGGTTTTCCAGGAATTCCTGGCGACCGCTGGTGTTCGGGGTGGAGTCACCCTTCTTGAGCATGTAGGTTTCCAGTTCCTTGAAACCGACTTTGCCCTTCTCGATGTCCGCCCCAATGCCGGCGTCCCAGGAGCTGTAGCGTTGTTTCACGAACTCCGCCAGACGCCCGTCCTTGCGGATAGCGGCGGCGATTTTCAGGCCCCGCGCAAAGGCGTCCATCCCGCCAATATGCGCGTAGAACAAATCCATGGGTTCAAAGCTTTCGCGGCGCACCTTGGCGTCAAAGTTCACGCCGCCAGTGGTCAAACCACCGTATTTGAGGAGGGTGAGCATGATCTGGGCGGTCAGGTAAACGTCGGTGGGGAACTGGTCGGTATCCCATCCGATCAACATGTCGCCGGTGTTGGCGTCAATGGACCCAAGCGCACCCGCCGCGCCCGCGACGTCCATTTCGTGCTGCATGGTGTGGCCGGCGAGGGTGGCATGATTGGTTTCCAGGTTCAGTTTCAGATGCGGGAGCAAGTCGTATTCGCGCAGGAAGTTCAGACACGCGGCGGCATCGGAATCGTACTGGTGCTTGGTCGGTTCCTTGGGTTTAGGCTCGATGTAGAACTGGCCCTTGAAACCGATTTGCTTTTTATAATCCACCGCCATGTGCAGGAATTTGGCCAGGTGATCCAATTCACGCTTCATGTTGGTGTTATACAGCGTCGAGTATCCCTCGCGTCCGCCCCAAAACACATAGCCTTCGCCGCCAAGTTCGTGGGTGACTTCCAGGCATTTTTTCACCTGCGCGCCCGCATAGGCAAAGACATCGGCATTGCAACTGGTGGCCGCGCCATGGACAAACCGTGGATTGGCAAACAGGCAGGCCGTGCCCCAGAGCAGCTTGATACCGGTGCGCTGTTGCGCTTCCTTGAGTGCTTTGGCCACGGCATCCAGGTTGGCGTTGGTTTCCTTGAGATTCTTGCCTTCCGGCGCGACATCGCGATCATGGAACGCATAATAGGGCGCGCCCAATTTTTGAATAAATTCAAACGCGGCGGTGACACGCTTCTGGGCGTTCTTGACGGATTCGGAACCGTCATCCCACGGGCGGATCATCGTGCCCGCGCCAAAGGGGTCCACCCCACGCCCGCGGAACGTGTGCCAATAGACCACGGAGAACCGCAGATGGTCCTTCATTGTCTTCCCCTCGACCAATTCGTTGGGATTATAATGTTTGAACGCCAAGGGGTTCTTCGAGTCAGGCCCTTCGTAGGCGATGTTTTTCACGTCTGGAAATGCGGCTGCCATAGTTCTGATTATTCTTTATTTATTGTTATCGTACGTCGTAACGAAATACCTAATGGAAACGCGGCTGGGTGGCAAGTGAAAACCGCGAAGAAAAGACTCAGGCGGATGGCGGTTCTACCGTTTGTCGCAACGTTGCCATCGCCACGATGGCCGCCTCGGTTTCCGCCGCTTGTTTCGTACGGCCTTTGCCGCGCCCCAGTTCGCGGCCGCCATGGAAGACCGCATATTCAAATTCGCGGTCATGATCCGGACCGGTGGGTTCGCCAATCGGCCGGTATTGCGGTGGTTCCGCCCCGGCAGCCTGAAGCGCCTCCTGCAACTCCCCCTTGGGATTGAACAGGCGCGGCACCAGCGGCGGTGGCCCCATCAGCTCCTGGAAAAGGTTGAGGATAACCGTGCGGGTGGCCTCGAACCCGCCATCCAGATAGACCGCTCCCAGCAGGGATTCGCACACGTCCGCCAGATTGGATTCCCGGTGGCGTCCCCCGCATTTTTCTTCCCCTCGCCCCAGGCGGAGGGTGTCGCCCAGCCCCAGTTGGCGGGCCAAGGTGGACAAACTGCGGCGGTTCACCAGTTCCGCCCGGCGTTTCGTCAGGGCACCTTCATCATGCTCGGGAAATTTCTGGTAGAGTTCGGTGGTGATGATCAGGTTGAGCACGGCGTCGCCCAGGAATTCCAGACGCTGATTATTCTCCGTGGTATGCGTGCCCTCATGGCCCACCGAGGGATGCGTCATGGCCAGACGCAACAAGTCGGGATCACGGAAGGTGTATCCTAAACGAGCTTGGAGAGTGTCAAATTCAGCCACAGTTCAACTTAAGGTTGCGCCCGGCGTTTGCCACGGCGATTGGGAACGGGAGCAGACGGTTCAGGGGTGGCCGCCGCAGCATCCGATGCGACTGGGGTATTCGATTCCGCGATCTGAGGTTCTACCGGCACTGAGACGCTTGCTTCAGGAACGGGTTCGGGTGCCAATACAGGTTCGGCGGGTTGCTCGACCACCACCTCGGTCAGAACTTCGAGTACTGACGGGGTCTCGACCACCGACGCGGGGATTTCGGATGACGTGGCGGCAGGTGTTTCACTGGCAACCGGCTCGGACGCCGGACTCGGCACGGCCGGATCAATTGCGGCAGGTTCGGATGGAACCGTTTCCGGCGATGGCGCGGCTTCCGGGAGGGCGTCGGCTGCGGGCGTTGGAGCGGGAACGGGTGGCACCTCCGGCAACCCGTGTTCCAGCAACTGGGCCACATCATGTTGCACTTGCTCAATGTGGTTCAATTGCAGGTTGGGATCTGCGATGGTGAACAGGTCCCCATTTTTCGCGTGTTCGTAAATGATGATGCGTTGACCATCCCGCTTGAGTTGTTCTTTGACTTTGAGCAGGCGCTTGCGTTCCAGCATCACCGCCAGGACGAAGGTGGACGGGGTATATTTGGGGTCGTTCAGTTCGACCAGTTTGCGCAACAAGGTTTCCGCCGTTTCCTTCTGAATGGCATCCGGTGGCGCTGCCGGAGGCGTTTCATACACTCCCTGCCAGTGGGAGACGAACCCTTTGCGGTCCTGCGATCCATGGCTGTGTTGCGCGGCCCAGCAATCCACACAAATATCCTGCCGCAGCAGTTCGGATTTATGATCCGATAACAGCGTATGATACGGTTGTTTATCCGCAAAATGCCGGCCACACGCCTGGCAGGCGTGCGCGCGCGACTGTATGTGCCAATCATTCATGCCCAATAACTCTCCCCATTATTCGCAATCCAGGCCCAAGTGCAATCCCGAATCCACGCAAACGGCTGGACAGGGCCGGGTTTTCCGGGCTAGATGATCCCGCAATATGAGTGTGCGAGTAAAAATCTGCGGGTTGACCAGCCTTGAGGACGCTCTGGGCGCGATGAACGCCGGGGCCGATGCCCTGGGTTTTATGTTTTACGAGGGCAGCCCGCGTCACCTCACGCTGGCTCAAGCCCGGGAAATCCTCGTACACCTGCCGCCGTTTGTCACGCGCGTGGGCGTGTTTGTGAATCCGTCGGCTGCCCAAGTGCGGGAAGCCATCGCGTGCGGGCTGGACGCGCTGCAATTTCACGGGGAGGAGCCTTCGGAGTTTTGCCGTCAATTTGGCCGGCGCTGGCTCAAAGCCTTTCGCGTGCGTGACGCCGCTTCCCTGGAGCTTTGCCGCCCGTATGCCGGAATGCCTTGGTTGTTGGATAGCTACGTGCCGGGACAACGCGGTGGCACGGGTGCCACGTTCAACTGGGAAATTGCCGCACAAGCCGCCCGGGAAAACCCACAAATCATCCTGGCGGGCGGGCTAACCCCGGACAATATCGCCGCCGCAGTGAAACAGGTCCGCCCTTATGGAGTGGACGTGTCCAGTGGGGTGGAATCTGCCCCAAGCAAAAAAGACCCGGAAAAAGTGTGCGCCTTCATTCGCGCCGCCAAACACGCGTAGTAACGCTTGGTTAATCCACGGCAGCACTTTCCCGAAAGTCACGCGGCGTCTGCCCGATACGGCGGCGGAACATCGTGGCGAAATACTGGCTGCTTTGAAAACCGCACGCGAGCGCCACGTCCGTGATGTTCGAGCCGGGTTGCGACTGAAGCAACTTTTTCGCCATTTCCACGCGGCAATGGATCAGGTAATCCGCCGGCGCCATGTTCACAATCTGCCGGCAATGATCGGCGAAGCGGCTGCGTCCAAGGCCGCATTGTTGGGCCATCTCGTCGAGCGTCCACGGATGCTCCAGATGGCTTGGTAGCGCGGCAAGAAATAGCTCCACGGTCCGGCGCGAAGAAACCAGCCGTTCATCCAAGGTGACCTTTTTCGCCTGAAGCAGATCGAGCACGGCGAGGAACAGTTCGTTGATGAATAAGCGCAGACGGCTTTGCGTCGAGGCCGCGTCCGGGTGTTGGATCAGCCCGGCCAGCCGCTCGAAACACGCGGCGATTTCGTCGTTGCCCAGCCAGACGGATTGTTCGTTGTGACTCAATAATCGCGTGAGTTGCAAGAGGTCGTCCGCGCTGAGAATGAGCCAGTCCGGCCAGCGCCAGGGTTGGTTGGGCCGGCGCACGTTGACATCCAGAATCAGCCAGTGGAGCCGCGTGGCTCCGATGTTTGGGTTCCCCAGACGGTGTCGTTGCCAGGGGCGTGTGACAGTCAGGTGTCCGCTTTCCAGCAGGTGCTGCTGATCCTCCACCAGAAAATCCGTTTTGCCCCGTGACAAATAGGTAAGTTCAATGCCTTCATTACGGTGCCAGTCGAGCCCCCAGTTCTGAGTGCCTTTGGCGTCCCAAAAGCCAATGGTGGAGACCTCCGGCAACATCCCCTCCGGCATGGGACTGCCCGGATAACCCCGCCGGGCAAGGGACGACACCCGTACCTCGCCGCGCCGCATCGCCTGCACCAGCGGCTCGCAGCGGTCGGCGTGATACGTCTCCTTGTGGCTGAGAAAGATGGCGGAACCAGTGGTTCCGGTGATTTTATTTGGCGGCCGTTTCATGTTCAATATTTACCGATGGATGATCTTGGAAGAAGGGAACCTTGGGTTTCGCGTATCGTCAATCGAAATATAAACAGCGAACCAAAAAAATTTATGAGCAATATCAAACTCGGCATTAACATGGAATTTGTCCGGCACGATGACAAATCCTTTGAATGGGGCGTCGCCAAGGCGGCCGAACTCGGTTACGAATACGTCGAACCCATGGTCCATTGGGGCCGCGAGTTGCTCAGCGAAGCCGGTTATTTCCACAGCGTTTCCATGCTGGATGACCCCATGCGCATCAAGCGCGCCTGTGAAAAGCATGGCATCAAGCTTTCCGGGTTGTCCGCCCATTGCCCGCTGATCAAGCCGGAAGTCAGTGTGGAGTACCTCAAGCAGGCCATCCGCTTTGGGGCCGAGTGCGGTGCGCCGGTCATCAACACCGATGAAGGGCCAAAACCCGTCTGGACCACCGAGGAAGAGGACCACGTCCTGATGCGCTACACCTTGAAAGAGGCCGCGCTGGTCGCGGAACCGCGCGGCATCCTGATCGGGCTGGAGTGCCATCAGCAATACAGCAAAACCCCGGCGGGTTTGGATCGTATCTACAAGCTGGTGAAAAGCCCGGCCATCGGCATCAACTTCGACACCGGCAACAGCTATCTCGCCGGTGAAGACCCTTACAAATGGTGCGAGCGCGTGGTGGGCCGCCTAGTGCATCTGCACGCCAAGGATATTTCCATCCAACACTCCGAGGCCGAGCGCGGCAAGGTCACCGGTACACCCGTTGGCTGTGCCTGCGGTGACGGCGTGATTGATTGGGCGCGCATCATCCGCATCTGCAAGAAGGCCAAGCGGGACATCGTGTTCTCCGTCGAATGCGGTACGGTGCCGCAGGCCGAACGGTCCATCAAACATCTCAAAGCGTTGTTGCGCTGAGCTTGCACCGCTGGACGGCCAAAATACCCTGTACCGCAAAGATTATGAACCCTTTGCCAACTCCGTTGCTGAATCCGACTGCCCGCCGACAGTTCCTGTCCACCTCTGGTAAAGCACTGGCGGGCGCGGCGGTCCTGACCGCCGTGGCTCGCCCCGGCTATACCGCCGAGGCCAACACGATTAAGATCGCGCTCGTCGGTTGCGGCGGGCGTGGTAGCGGAGCAGTGGCGCAGGCGTTGTCCACCCAAGGCCCCACGCAGCTTTGGGCCATCGCGGATTTCTTCGGGCCGAAAATCCAGAATACGCTGGGTCAATTGCAAAAGCGGTTTCCGAACCAGGCGGATAAAGTGACGGTGCCCAAGGAACGCCAGTTCACCGGGCTCGACGGCTTCAAACGGGCCATTGACACGCTCGACAAAGGCAGTGTGGTGCTGTTGGCCACGCCACCCGCATTTCGTCCCCAGCACGTCGAGTATGCCGTGCAAAAGGGCATGCATGTGTTCATGGAAAAATCGTTCGGGGTGGATGCCCCCGGTTCCCGCCGCATTCTCAAGGCCGGTGCGGAAGCCACGAAGCAAAACCTCAAAATTGCCGGCGGCCTAATGACCCGCCATTCCAAGCCCACTGGCGAAGCCATCGAACAAATCCACCAGGGCATCATCGGCGATGTGATTACCACTTGGGCGTATCGGATGCATGGCCCGGTCAAGTACCAGCCCCGGCAGCCGGATCAAAGCGAACTCGCCCATCAAATCGTCAACTATAGTTGCTATACGTGGCTGAATGGGACCTTCCTGCTCGATTGGCTGATTCACAACATCGACGTCTGCTGCTGGGTGAAAAACGAATGGCCGGCATCGGTGCAGGGCATGGGCGGCCGCCAGATGCGACAGGAGCCCGATCAGTTGTTCGATCATTACTCGGCGGAATACACGTTTGCCGACGGCACCCGCATGTTGGCGCAAGCTCGGCACATGGCCCAGTGTTGGGGGTTCTTTGGGGACGTCATCCAGGGTGCCAAGGGCTGCGCCGTGCTGGGCGAGGGTGTGCCGAGTCCCCGTATTTACAAAGGCCACAGGCAGGCCCCGGAAAATTTGATCTGGCAATATCAGGGGCCGAAATCCGATGCCTACCAGTTTGAGCACGACCTGCTGTTTGACGCCATCCGCAATGACAAGCCATGCAATGAAAGCGAGCGGTGCGTGAAGACAAACCTAACCGCCATCATGGGGCGCATGGCGTGCGAATCCGGCCGCATGATCACGTGGGAAGAGGTCATGAATTCAAACGCCGAACTGGCGCCTGGTCTGGACACCTTGACCAATGACGCTAATCCGCCGGTCATGCCCGATGCCAACGGCCAATATCCCGTCGCCAAACCCGGCGTGACGAACGTGCTTTGACCGGTCAAACCAGACTCCGCAGCAGCGCAATTTCCTTTTTCAGCACCTCGGGATGTTGCTCCTTGGGATAATGCTTCAGGCATTCATTCTCCAGGCACAGGTTCCCGGCGTAACCGACCTTGCGCAGAATGCCCGCGATCCGCGCATAATCCAAATCGCCCTCATGCAGGGCGATGGAGTACTTGGCATACTCCCAACCCATGGTGCGGCGCTCGTTCTTCTTGTCTTCCGGATAGCGCAGGTTCTTGCAGTGCGTGTGGCAGGTGCGTCCCGCGAACCGTTCCAGGATGCCGTAGAGATCGCGCAAGGGATGCCCGAACCAGTAGAAGTTCATGCTGTCCAGCGTCAGCGCCAGCTTGGGTGAACCCACGGCGGCAAACAGCTTCTCCAGCACCTCGGGGTCGTTCGTGAATTTGCCGTGATTCTCAATGCCGAAGCGCACAGGCGCATCCCCGGCGACTTCACAGAGTTGTTTGCACGCCTTGATGGCAAAGGGCAGCATCGCCTCGCCGGCCACCTTGCGCGGATAGACATCAATGCGGATGGCGCCCACGCCCAGCTTGGCGGCAGCCTGGGCAAGTTTGCCGGCCCATTCCACCTCCTGCTCCAGCCGTTCATCCAACCGGTTATGCATGCAGAAGCTGGTGATTACCTTTCCGTTTTTGGCAAAATCATCCCGCACCAATTTGATGCCATCCTCGGTCGCCAGGCTGTATTGCTTCTCGGGATGCTTCAGGCTGTTGCACACCAGTTGCTCATTCACTTCCACTTCCACGCCATCCACGCCGAGGAATTGCATGGCCGCCCAGCAATCCGGCTGCCCGGTGGTTGCCAGCAGGTTATCCCGGCAGGTCACCCGCCAGGGAGCGGGCTTGGCGGCACCGTGGGCGAACGGTTGGCCTGCCAGCAGCAGTCCGGAAGCCAGCACGCTTGAGGTTGTCAAAAATTCCCGGCGATTTAGAGACACAGGCGTATTCATGCGCGGCAGTATGACTGGCTTGGAAAATATTTCAACTTTGATTGCTGACCGTTTTATTCGAAATCATACACGACGACTTGGACGCAATTTTTATTTTCATGTTCCTGCCCAGAATTGTGTTAAAATTGTGTGAAAACTGTGTGATGCAGAAACAGATTCAAAACCATGGCAGAAAAATTTATTGGCAAAAATATTGTGGCCAGAAGATAGGAGCTTGGAGTCAGGAGTTGGAACCTTCAAACCGCGAAACGGGCTAACAACGCGAAAGCTGAAAGCCAGGAGAGAATCTGGGAATCAGGAGATGGAATCTGAGCAAGCCTGGCAAAGACGAAAACGAACCAGTCTATGAATGCCCTCTTTGCTTTTTCTGCGGGTCAGTTGGCGCGGAATGAATAATCATTGCCGGGGGTGCCGAACACCCAGGCATTAGAACGTCCCAAAGCATCCGTGACGTTGGTCAACATCTGGGCTATTCGGTCGGGGCGCAAACTGGGATGGTTACTGCAATGTGCAAGCTTGAAAGTCGGCAATAGATGAGTTAATCTGCGGCGATGAACACGACGGAGCAGGCCAAGTGTAATCGCCGGCTGGAATTAGCGCAGCGGGCGTATCAGGATTTTTACGCACAATGCTTTTGGTCGTACCGTCGTGATTTAAAAATCACTGAGGAGGATATTTCGTTTGTCATCCGCGAGCTGCGCCTGCATGGGGGTCACAAAGGCTACCGAATTGTTGCTGAGCTATGCCAATAGGACCATTTGAAAGTGAAGTGTTGCACACGTTGGCCAGCCAACGTAATCCAGACAGTTACATTGGCGGAGCAACCGTTTTATCAAACCATAGTATTGTTCGGTTTCGTCTTTGCGGAAGTGTCAACCATAACAAGGTTCATTATCCGAATGACCCCGAAAAATAGCAGGTTCATGCACTATCAGGTGTAGGGGACAAATTCAACTAGCGGAGCGTTAAAATCTGGAGTGGGCTGCATGGCCCCGGATGTAAGGGGGAAACGCGACGTTCGTCCGTCTTCATACGGTTCACAGTCCGTTCTGCTGCCGCGTAAATACTATCACGCAACCAACTCTCAAGCGGTTGTTGCACTATTTGAGCTGCTTCTGCCGCCAAACGAGCTGCATTATCATCCAACTGAATCGTCACCGAACTCATACCTTATACGCGGTGTGTCGTCAGGAACAGACTGTAACGTTTGCCTGGCTGGAGTGACCTGGCGCGTCACGGCTTGGAAATATGCGCAAGATTGCGCGTGGATTCTACCACCGCACTTAAAATTGCGGCGCCACCTAAAATGCTGGATCCTGCCTTGCAAATTTTCAATAACGAGCGATGCTTACTCCATGCAAGCGACAGATATTGCAAATTACGAACAAATGACCGATGGAGAACGGCTCATGCTGGCCGAGGAATTGCTGTCATCGCTCCGTAATCTTTCAGAATTACCGCCGCCACCGCAGCATGGTTTGGAACTAGAAAGACGGTGGCAGGAATTCCAAGCCAATCCCGCGATTGGCCTGTCAAAGGATCAATTTTGGGCGCAGGTCAACGCCTTGCTCCGATGAGTCGGCAACTCATCTTTTTTCCCGCCGTTAGCCGCGACTATGCCGAAGGGTATGTGTATTATGAAAACCTTTCCCCTGGTTTTGGTGGCGCGCGTTTTGAAGTCGCATTTAGGGATGCCATTACCTCCGTCGAGGTTGGATTGACCACTCATTACCGTTGTTTCGGAAACTTTCACCGTGTGCTGCTCCCAAGGTTTCCCTACAGTTTGTACTACCGGATGCACATGGAAACAGTCGTGGTCGTGGCACTACTTTATTCACGCTACGATCCTAAAAAGATTCAAACTATTCTGGCAGCGCGAGCAGCCGACCCGCAACCTTGATGACTTGGTACGATTGTGATTGAGGTGTCAAACCAGAATGGCGCTTAGATAGTTGATGGTGTGGGTTTCCACGTCGTAGAGCAGTCCCTGCATCTTCTGGGTGAGCCAAAGCTTCTGTTCAAAACCGAGGTTGGCGGTGGTGGTGGTGGTGTCGGCCATTATGTTGCCCATTGATGGATTACCCCCCTCAAACCGCCACCATGGGGTTGAACTCGGCTTTGATGGCCTCGATCACAATCTGCGCGCACGCGCGCGCATCCGAGAGCGCATCATGGTGGCGCAAGGGGATGCTGAACTTGCGGCAAACATCCGGCAGGGTGGTGGGCCGGATGTTCCACGCTTTCCGCGCCAGCTTGACCGTGCAGACAAAAGGCAGAGGCGGCGGCGCAACGGAGTGGCTGGTGCAACAGGCACGCAACACGCCCTTGTCAAACCGGGCGTTGTGCGCGGCGACAAAGTCAACCCCCTCCAGCAGGAGCGCGGCCTCGCGCCAAATGTCACCGAAACACGGTTTGCTCATCACATCCCGCCAGGTGATGCCGTGGATATGCGTAAAGAAGAATTGCTGGCGCGGTGGCTTAATCAGCCAGTGTTCCGTGCGCAGGATGCCGGTGGGTTCAGCAACCACCACCGATAATGCGCAGGCGCTGTCCTGCCCATAATCCGCAGTCTCAAAATCAATGGCGGCAAAGCGTTTAATACCCGCCACTCCGTTCCCCGCATCCGCTTCCGGCTGCCGCCCCGTTTGTCTGGCCCGCTTCAGTTTACTTGGCATGGCGGCAGCGTAACTATTGCAACGTGATTTACCAAGTTTAAAATGTCATCCGCCCAGCCCGCCAACCTCTTTTTTAGATGATGGATGCCCGCCATTGATTCGCCGGGCAGCGGCGGCGCGATTCAACGCGCCGACGGTGAAAATGAGGGGGTACAGCTTTTCGTAATACCAAAGGGAGGCGAAATACAATCCAATCGGACTGGGCACAAATGCGGTTCCCTCGTTGGTATGCGCCTGCAACCATTCCAGCCCGCGGTGGACGGACTCCAGATATTTTCCACCCGCTCCGGCCAACGCGCATACCGCCAACGCGGTTTCCTCGATGGATACGTTCCCTCCCCTGCCCCCACTCCAACCGCCTTCGGCATCTTGCACCAGCACGAGCCATTGGCAGCCTTTATCCAGCATGGGTTGAAGGTCCGCCACACCATCGCTGGCCAAACGTTGCAGGGAAACGACCACCTGCGCCGTCCCATAAGTGGGATTGGCATGATCGGTTGACCATTGGTTCCCAAACCATAATGGTATCCAGCAACCGTCGGCGGCTTGGGCCCTGGCCAGATATTCAATGCCACGGCGCAGCGCCGCCTCCAACCGCTGCCGCATCACCGGGTCCGCCGTCGCGCGCCACGCGGCAAACGCTTGCAACGCGTGCGCGGTAATATCCGGGCAACTGCGATCAAACGGTAATTTCCCCCAACCTCGACAAAAGGTGGGCAGGCCGCCATCACTATTTTGCAGGTCAAGCAGCCAAGATAGCCCGGCACGAATCGCGGGCCAGTCCTGGCTATCGGCGACGCCAAGCCCTTTCAGCGCCACCAGCGCCCCGGCGGTATCATCGGCATCTGGCACGCCGCCAGAGAGCGGCGTCCAAGCCCACCCACCGGGTGCGGCATGCGTAAAAGGATGTTCCCGCCGATGCTGCTGCGCGAGCAACCAACGATGAACCGACTGCCGCTGCGCCAGGGTGAACGGATTCTCCCCCGCCAACAGATGGTTTACCGCCAGGGTGGTGACCCAGGTAGCCAGATGGGTGTCAATCGGCCAACTGCCATCGGGCCGTGCCGAGGCCAATAAAAACTTCCGACCGTGTTGGACGACCGGATGATCTGGAAACCCCGCCGCCGCCAGGCTCAGAACGACAAAGCCCGTCAGGGGGGTGGCTTCCAAGAAACCACCGGACTCCGGCTGCATTTTTTCGAGCACGTCGAGCACCCGCACTTTGATCCGCTCGCGCAAGGCAAACAGAAGCGACCACCGGCTGTGCGCGTGCTGATGACGCACCAGCCCAATGGCGATTAACGCGGGAATGGCGTAGCTGACCACCGGCAGGCGCAGCCAGCGGAATAACTGGTGGGGAAACATGGCCAGTTCAAACGGCAACTGCGGAACCCGCGGCCAAGGGTTTTCACCCAGCCGGCCCGCCAGCGCGCACACCGTGAGAATCGGCGTGGAAAACGTGCGGTCATTGCCGTAGAACCCCAGGACGGAGTCTCTGATGGAATCCGCCTGTAACCCGCCCATTTTACGACTCAACCAACCTTCCGCGAGGGCCACGGTACTCCGGTGATTTTCGCCGCCGGTTACTGAAAACGCGCACCAACACAACAAGGTGGTGCTTAGATTCGCAGGGCTATCCACCGTATCACCCCAACCGCCATCGGCATTGATATGATCCACCAGCCACTGAAGGCCGCGTGTCAAGAACGGTTGGTCCAATGGTTCGCCGCACCGTGCCAGCGCCAGCACCGCCACCGCCGTGGATAAGGCACTGCTGGACAACCAGCCTTCCCAACAACCTTCAGGCCGAAACTCGGCCATCAGTTGCCGTTGCACCCGTTGCGCAACGGCCTTGATCCGGGCTGTCACCGGGTCACTCATGCGTGTGCCTCAGCCATGAGCAGGCCCAGCGCCAACAAACCGTAGTAGGTGTATTCGCAATCCGTTTCCGGATCGGCGGCATGACCGCTGAAACCGCCGTCGCCAGTCCAGAGGGATTCCACAAATTCCAGGCAGGCTTGACGGTGTTCGCCCAACGGGATTCCCAACAAGGCCAGCGCTTGCAGCGCGGTGGCGGTGGAAAGCAAATCGGGCAAGGGAGTTCCCGGCGCCGCCAGGAATCCCCCCTCCGGCACCCAACGCGCCAGCAACCACTGGCCCGCCGATTCGGGAACCGGGAGCCCCTGGCGAAGCCGCAAAGCAATGGCCGCCGCCGTGACCGTGGTGGTTCCCGATTGCAGACCGGCCTTGCCGGCGTACCCGCCATCCACCGGCTTTAGTTGGCTGGTCCAGCACAAAAAATCCTGAGAACGCGGCAGGTCAACCCCCATGGTTTCGTAAGCCAACCGAGCCAGGAATCCCTCGTAGATTGCCCCGTTGAAATTCGCAGCGTCACCCGGCGTGAGGCGTTGGTTATACCCGCCATCCGCACAACGAAATTGTTCCAGCCGCCCAAGAATTTCACGATTGACGGCCAAGTTGGCCCGCGTGGAAGGCAATAGGGCGCGACAACGGGACAGACAGGCGCAGTGGATAAAATCCAACGGTTGCCCGGTGCCAAAACGTTCCAGGTATTCGCCCACCGCTTTTTCCGGGAAAGGCAATCCCAACCCCTGCCAGCATTCGAGTTGGAAAACCGTGTAATACAAGTCCCCTGCCCGGCTGCGACCACGACACCCGCCCTCGGGCAGCCACTGGCTGGCAAGGTACCGGGCAAGCAGGCTGGTTGCCTCCGGCTCCAGGAAACGGGCGGCGATTTGGAGCGGATTCAGAATTCCCTGGTGGCTCGCGGCAGTCATCGGAAACACCAGTTCAACCAAGGATTTTGCCAACGAGCCGCTGCAACAAGCCTTTGAGTTGCGCGTTGCGGAGCGGACTCAGGGAGCGGGTGGCTTCATTCTTGTAATGTTCGAGCAACTGACGCGCCTTTTCCTCGGCGCGCTGGCTGACAATCAGTTCATGCACCTGCGGATTCGACCGTGGTCTCCCGGCGGCCTCCCGCCAGGCGCGGACCATGGTTTCCCGGGTTTCACTATTGGCGCTTTCATACGCCAAGGCGTGCAGCAGCGAGGGCCGCAGCGCATCGGCATCATTATCACTGCCGGACAAATCGTCCAGGTCATCGCGAATTTGATAGGCAATGCCCAGCGATTCACTGAACGCGGTCAACACCTGGCTGACCTCATCCTTCACGCCGCCGCTGATCGCCCCCAAGCGCAGCGCCACCCCAAACGCGGGCGCGGTCTTGCGGCGGAACAAATCCAAAACCTTGCGCGATGACAAGGCTACCGGATTGCGCACCCAGCACAATTCCTCGCCCTGCCCCAGGCAAAGATTGCGATGCCCTTCGGCAACGACCGCGAGCATACTGGCCGTTTGTTCCGGCGGCAGCCCGCAGTTGGCAATCAGGCGATACCCCTCCCCCAAAAGATAATCACCCACATTCAACGCCACGGGAACCCCGTGCTGATTGTGCAGGGTCCGTTCACCGTAACGATAATCATCCCCATCCTCGATGTCATCATGCACCAGCGATGCCTTGTGAAAACATTCCATGGCCACGGAGACACGATGCACTTTGTCCGGCAACGTTTGCGCCTCGGTGCCGGTTACGGCCTTGTACACGCAAGTGGCCAGCAGCGGGCGCCAGCGTTTTCCAGACCGCGCCAACCATTCCAAGGCAATCTCCTCGGTCTGCGTGCCCTCGGGGGCAAGCACCCGGCGCAACGCCTCCGGCGTGAACCACGTCTCCACTTCGTCGCGCAGGCGGTCAATATCCACCTGCCCGAGCCAATGCGCGTCGGAGCGGAGCCGGATGGCCTCGCGGATCCAATCCACATCCACCTGACTGTTGTCACAATCCCCCCGAACCAGAGGAACCGCCAAACCGGGAATGGCATGGGCAGCCATGTGCGGGAAGGCCCGTTCGAGCACTGAGAGGCAACTGACACCGATCACCGCATCCACCTTGCCCTGTTCCAGCAACTTGGTGACCACCGTCGTCCCCTCCGCCACCAACACCACGTAACCCAAATCCTCCGCCTCGGTCTGAATATCACCCGTTGGGCACCGTCCGCACTGCGCGCAGAGCAATCCCAATTCATCCATTTCGGCGGGGCACACCGCCTTGGTGCGCAGGCACTGCGGCAGCATCAACACCCGGCGGTCAAACGGAATGCCCGCCATGGTATCCCACCAGACTTCATTGCCCACCAGCACGGTGATAAAATCTCGATACCCCGGCTGAATTTCGGCTTGTTTCAGAATGGCATCCGTATGCTGGCGCAGCTCTTCCATGGACAGCGGCGGCACCAGCGCCATCTGGGTGACATACTGGCGCACCACGCGGCGAAACGATTCCCGCTCCGCTTTATTTTGCGGCATGCCGATGCCAGACCCTTTTTTAGGAGAGTGTTCGGCTAACAGAGACGATTCGGATCGTCTGCCACTTACGATTGGCGTTGTCATGCGATGCGATTCAGAACATACAATAGGAAAGTGCGTCCGTAAAGCAGGGGTTTAAGGATCGTGAAATACCCCCAAACCGCGTCCGGAAGGCTTGGGAACAACGGTGCCAACTCCGTACCATTTCGGAACCAACAGCCGCTTTTGCGCGGTGCAGGAATCCAAACGGTGTTGCCATCCTCCAATCCCGCGTGCCGGTCAAGGGGCGGTTTTCAAACCCTCCCAGTTCACCACCCAATTGCCATCATCCGGAAAACCCGGGGCATGACGCTTTGGCGCGCCATCCCATCCGGCGGCCATCATCGCCACAGCATAGAGCAGGCCACCATTACCGGGCAGATAGGGACATGGCCCGCCCGTGTTCACCCCGCGCTGGTCGAATTGATTTCGCGCACTGTCCTTGAGCAAGGCCTCCAAGGCAATCTGCGGTTCACCCACCCGCGCGGCAGCCATGGCCATCCATGGGCAATCCCAGCCCCAGGTGCGATTCCAGTTCCAGGTTTCCCAGACCTTCAGCACCGTGCGATGCGCCGTCTCGGCGTCCACGCCCACCACCGGCGGCAACATGCCCAGAACGCCCACCGGGTCAGGATGCTCCCAAGCGCGCTTGGTGTAGGTGTCATGCCACTCGGCAGAGTGAACGAACACGCCATCCACGATGGGCAACGGCGCGAGATGGCGACGCACCTCGTCCCATTGCGGCACGCGAGCCTGGCCCAACCGTTCGCGCCAGCGCTGCGCCGCATCCAGGCCCCAGCGCCAATACGCCAGGTCAAAGACCGTGTCGCGCGTGATCCCCTGCTCGCTGGGCGGCATCGCGGGCACCAGCGAATAGACGCCGTTCGTGGCATCGCGGGTCGGGTAATCCGCCATGTGCACGGCGGTGCCGTTCACAATGTCCGCCCATTTTTCCAGCGTCGCCCGCGTGGGGCGCAGACGGTATTCCAACTCCGCGAAGAAAATCGGGTGCGGCTGTTTCCAGAGCAAGACCTGGTTGCCCCCCCACGGCGCGCTGCGCCCCTCGGGGCCGACGGACTTCGCCCATTTCAAACCCTGATAGCCAAGCTGGGCGGCTAGGGCACGGGCGGCGGGCGCAAATCGTTGATAACATCCCAGCGCCTGATCCGCCATGTCCCAACGATCCCACAAGGCGTAATGCGCCAGGTGCCACCAGACCATTTCCATGTGAAACTGGCTGCGCCATGGATCCAACCCCATCAACCCGGTTTCAGCGGATGGATAGCTGCCCGCCGATTGCGCGGCCATGAGGTATTGCGACAGCACGATGCGCCGCTCCAATTCGCGCCAGCGCGGATCTTTGCTGGCGGAAAGATCCACCGCGCCACCGGTTTTCCAGAAGGTTTCCCACCGGGCGACGCATGCGCGCCGACTGTCCGTGAAGGAGGGTAATTCGCTGACCAGGTTCGTGTGGGCAAATGCACAGACAAACTCCAGCTTATTAGTACCCTGAGCTTGCAGCCGATAAAGATGGCGGCCCGACCCGCCGGAAAGCTGGAGCATCTGGTTATCCGGAACCACAATCTTCTGTTCCTTGCCAGCCAAGGCATACACCACCCGCAGGCTCTTTGCTTTTCCCGGAGCCGGGTCAGCAGCCATTGACTGAAAGTTAACCGTCAAGGCAAGACGTCCGTCTTTGGCCGCTCCGGCCACCTTGGCGGTTACATCCGCCCAGCGATCACCAGCACCATACTCCGCTTTGCGGATTTCCAACGGCGCTACGGTGACATTGCCGGAAGGTTCGATCAATACAGCACCCGATGACCATGCGAGCGCCGCACCATACTGGACGGAATCCACCTGGCGCTGAAAGCTGGCGCGGTTCCCGGCGTTGCGGATCACCTTGGTTGTGTGCGCATCGTCGCGGGCAAAATCCCCCACCCAAGCGCCGTTGCGCAGATTCGGATAGGGAAAATCCACCGCGACTTCCAGTCCGCACCGGACAAGCAGCGGGGATTCAATCCGCACCGCCATCGCGTCGAGCGACGGATGGACACAGGTTTCAACACGCACCGGCTCGCCGTTGACCTGGTACGTTGACGTTTGCACGCCCGACCACAGATCCAATGTGCGTGCCAACCCGGAGATTTCCGTTACCGTCAGTTCTGCGCCATCGGCCTTGCACAGGCGCAGCCGGCCCAAGTTGATCGCATGTGGATTATCAAACATCCAGGTGCGGATCGCGGCGGCATTCTTCGGAAAAACATCGCCGCCGACATTGCGGCCTTGCTGGAAAGTGCCAGTGGGCGGCACTTGGTCGGCAGTCCAACCCGCTGGCAGCGGAAACGAATGCCAGCCCCAATGTGACATCGAATTGCCTCCGAATGTTTGCAGCCCGGTGCCATCCGCATTAAAACAAAACTCGCCATTGCCGAGCGGGATTTGTCCCGCCGGATCATTCCATTCCAGGTTATGCCGCGTGACCAAGGCATGACGGTCAATGCGTTGGGAGGAGGCCGCAGCCTCGGCGACCTGGAGGGCGACGAGTGGCACAGCCAAAAGAGTCGTGAGCACGGAACGGATGATTTTATTCATAGTGATTGCCACGTAAATTCACCTTCGCATTCCACGCGTTGCACCCACTTGGCCAAGTGCTTCCGTGGCTTCATCCAAAGCTGCCATTTGCATGGGCCCAATATCATTTGAATCCAACCGGCTGGCAAGCCTGCAAATGAAAAGCGGCTCACCCGTTTAAACGTGACCCATTTATGATGGGTTATCACAACGCCATGCGGTGCCCGGCCAGATGATGGCATTAAAAACCGTCACAAAATGCTTGCACCAAACCAGGTTTAAGCGCTGAATTGTTCCGAATTTGTTACGTAAATAGAACGTTGCTTATGAAAAAATTTATTCTGGCCAGTGTGATGATGGCGGCAATCCTTGCCGCGCCGACCCCTACGTTTGCCGCCGAAAAAGCGGAAAAGAAAACCGAGAAGAAAACCGAGGGCAAGAAAAACTCCTTTGTTGGCACCGTCAAGGCGATTGACAAAGAGAAGATGACCCTGACGCTGGGAGGCAAAGAAAATGACCGGCAATTCCAGATCACCTCGGACACCCGCTTCACCAAAGGCGGCAAGCCGGCGGTCATTGAAGATGTGAAGGAAGGCGAAAAAATCACTGGCTCGTACAAAGACGTGGATGGCAAGTTGAACTTGGTTAACGTCTATATCGGCGGTAAAGACGCCAAAAAAGAAAAGTAAGCCGCTCTGGTTTTCCGCCCCGGCAAGGGTTGCGACGGCTTGATGGATAATCTTTTCGCGCATGGCCGAAATCGTTTTATCCACGCTGAACGCCAAATACATCCATACCGCCTTCGGGTTGCGATACCTGATGGCGAACTTGGGTGATTTGGCATCCCGCACGGCCCTCGTTGAATTTGACCTCAATCGCCGCCCCCTTGAACTGGCCGAAGCGCTGCTCAAACACGAGCCGCGCATTCTCGGGCTCGGTGTGTACATCTGGAATGTCACCCAGACCACCGAACTCGTTGCCATTTTAAAACGCCTGCGCCCGGACTTATGCATCATTCTCGGCGGGCCCGAGGTTAGCTATGAATATAATACTCAACCGATCGTCGCTTTAGCGGATTACGTCATTACGGGCGAAGCGGACCTGAAATTCGCCGAAGTGTGCCGGCGACTCCTGGCTGGTGACCGGCCACCAGCCAAAATCATCCTCGCAGAATTGCCGGAGTTCCACCGCCTCAAGCTGCCATACGCGTTCTACACGCCCGAGGATCTAGCCCACCGCCTGACCTACGTCGAGGCCTCGCGCGGCTGTCCGTTCTCCTGCGAGTTCTGTCTTTCATCGCTGGACATCCCGGTGCGGCAAGCTCCGCTGCCGGACATCCTGGCCGCCCTCGCCGACCTGCTGGATCGTGGGTCCACCCAGCTTAAATTCGTGGATCGCACCTTTAATCTCGATCTCAAATTCAGCCGCGCCATCCTTGAATTCTTGCTGACCCGCTACCAACCGGGACATCTCTATCACTTTGAACTGGTACCGGATCGCCTGCCGGATGAACTGCGCGAAATTATCGTCAGATTCCCGCCCGGTGCGCTGCAATTCGAGGTGGGCATCCAAACGTTCAACCCCGAGGCAGCGACCCTGATTCAACGACGCCAAAACTACGACCGGCTGGCGGAAAATCTGCGCTTCCTGCGCCAACATACCGGCGTCCATATTCACGCCGATCTCATCTTTGGCCTGCCCGGCGAAGATGCCGCCAGCTTCGCGACGGGCTTCGACCGGTTGCTTGCATTTCAACCGCAGGAAATTCAGGTGGGCATTCTGAAACGCCTGCGCGGCACGTCCCTTGGCCGGCACGACGCCGAATGGGGCATGGTGTACAACCCCAACCCGCCTTATGATATCTTGCAGAATCGCCTCATTCCGTTCGCCGAAATGCAGCGGCTCCGTCGTTTCGCGCGTTATTGGGATTTGGTGGCCAATAGCGGCAACTTTGCTCGCACTGCCCCGCTGATCTGGGAGTCAACCCCGTCCGCCTTCGCGTCATTCATGCAATTGAGCGACTGGCTACATCAGACGGTGGGACGCACCGACGCCATCTCCTTGCCCCGCCTCATGGAACTCCTGCACCAATATCTGGTCCGCGAACGCGGCCTGACCGCCATTGCGGTTGCCGAAAGCCTACTGCGCGATTACCAAGCGCCAGGCCGCCGCGAAATTCCCGGATTCCTCCAGGCCCACCTGCCCGCCACCCAAAGCCACCCGCCGGTTCCCCAAACCTCCACTCGCAAGCGCCGCCAGGACCGCCATCTGACCGGAGAAACCTCCAGTATGAAGGAGATGGAAGCTGAGAGGTAGTTATCAGTTATCAGTTATAAAATTCCCGGTCCGTGGTCCATTTCGGTTGCTGTTTCCACATAGGTCTCACCACTACTAATGGGATACGAAAACCATTCCTCCACAATAGCTTGTGTTTTGATGAAAAATGCTGTAGATTTTAGTTGTTTTCAGGTGGTATCTTGGTAACAAACTCAGACGGTTGTCTGCCATCTTTGATGGCGGCGAATGAAAAGATTTGGCTATGGCCGAGAAAGATAATAACAAGAACGTTTACGACGAGAGCAAGATCAAGACCTTGTCCTCGCTGGATCATATCCGTTTGCGGACGGGCATGTATATTGGCCGCATCGGCAGCGGAGCCCATTACGACGATGGCTGTTATATCCTGATGAAGGAAATCGTCGATAATGCCATTGATGAATACATCATGGGGCACGGCAAGGAAATCCAGATCACCGTGCAGGATAAGAAGGTGGTCGTGCGTGATTATGGCCGCGGCATCCCGCTCGGGAAAGTGGTGGATTGTGTCTCCACGATCAATACGGGCGCCAAGTACAATGATGAGGTGTTCCAGTTCAGCGTGGGGCTGAACGGCGTTGGCACCAAAGCGGTCAACGCACTTTCCAAATTGTTCACCGTGCGCAGTCATCGGGACGGTGAATTTTTTGAAGCGACGTTCAAACAGGGCAAACTGAAAAACGAACGGGGTGGCAAAGACCCGAAGGAACCCAACGGAACGTTGATCACCTTCGAAGCCGACCCGGAAATCTTCAAGGAATATGAGTACCGCGAGGAACACATCGAGCATCGGCTGCGGCACTTCAGCTACCTGAACCCGGGCTTGCGGCTGGTGTATAATGGCAAGCTGTTCCTCTCGCGGCACGGCTTGCTGGATCTGGTGCTGGAGGATTTGAAGGCGGACAACGCGGAACCGATCTACCCGCCGCTGCATTACAGCAGCAAGACGCTGGAATTTTGTTTCACCCATACGAACAGCCGCTACGGCGAGACGTTTTACTCGTACGTCAACGGCACCTATACCTCGGATGGCGGCACGCACCTGAGCGCCTTCCGCGAGGGGCTGCTCAAAGCCGTCAACGAATATTCCAACGGTAAGTTTGAAGGGGACGACGTGCGCGAATCCATGGTGGGTGCCATCGCCATCCGGCTCAAAGACCCCATCTTCGAGTCACAGACGAAAAACAAGCTGGGCAACACGGACATCCGCACCGATCTCGTGAACAAAGTGCGCGAGGAGTTGCTGCACTTTTTTAATCGCAACAAGGAGATCGCGGAAAAAATCATCAGCAAGGCCAACGATACCCAGAATTTGCGCAAAGAGTTGCAGGAGGTGAAGAAGCTGGCGCGCGAGCGATCAAAGGCCATCACGCTGCGCATTCCTCAACTCAAGGATTGCAAGACGCACTTCGACAAGAAAAAGGAGAAGGGCGAAGAGTCCATGCTTTTCATTACCGAAGGGCAATCCGCCGCCGGCTCGATCGTCAGTTGCCGCGACGTGGAAACCCAAGGCATCTTTACCCTGAAAGGAAAGCCGCTCAACGTCTGGGATCTGCATCGCGACGCCATTTATAAAAATGACGAGATGTACAACCTGATGCGCAGCCTGGACATCGAGGATACCATTGAAAATCTGCGCTATTACAAAGTCATCCTGGCCACCGACGCCGACGTGGACGGCATGCATATCCGCAATTTGATGGTTACGTTCTTCTTCCGCTTTTTCGAACAGGTGGTTCACGACGGACACCTGTACATCCTCGAGACACCGCTGTTCCGCGTGCGCAACAAGCAAAAGACCATTTATTGCTACTCCGAGCAGGAACGCGACACGGCCAGCGGGGAATTGGGCAAGAGCTGCGAAATCACCCGGTTCAAAGGTTTGGGGGAAATCAACCCCGCCGAGTTCAAGCAGTTCATCGGGGATGAAATGCGCCTGAGCAAAGTGGAATACGCCTCCAAACCCGAGGCCAGCAGCATTTTGAGCTTTTACATGGGACGCAACACCCCGGAGCGCAAAGAGTACATCATGGAAAACCTGGTGGTACCGGTGGAAGACTAAGCGCAGAGACAACATGAGCACCCCAAAGAAACGTCCCGAAGACGCCCCCCAGCCCGAACTGCCACTGGTTCCGGAAGCCGGCGGCATTGAATTGAACGCCGAGAGCCCGCAGCCGCTTAACCTGCCAGTGCCAGCCGTGGCTAAACCCACCCCGCCCGCCGCCGATGCTCCCACCAACGGCAACGGAAATGGCAACGGCGGCCACGTTATCAGCGAGGTCGTGCCCGAGTTACCGACGCATACCTTCAACGGTCCCCCGCACCGACCGGAGACGCCCTTGCATCAGCGGATGGATACCTGCTTCCTGCAATACGCCTCGTATGTCATCCGCGACCGGGCGATTCCGCACCTCGCCGATGGGGTGAAGCCCGTCCAACGCCGCATCCTGTGGGCGTTGCACGGCATGGATGACGGGCGGTTCATCAAGGTGGCCAACGTGGTGGGCGAGACGATGAAGTTCCACCCGCACGGCGACGCCTCGATTGGCGACGCGCTCGTGGTACTGGCCAATAAACGTTACCTGCTTGAGGGCCAGGGGAACTACGGCAATATTTTCACCGGCGACCCGGCGGCCGCCTCCCGTTACATCGAGTGCCGGCTAACCGAGTTGGCCCGCACGGAGGTGTTCAACGACGAAATCACCGAGTGCATTCCCAGCTACGATGGCCGTAACAAGGAACCGGTCACCCTGCCCTCCAAGCTGCCGCTGCTACTGATGTTGGGCACCGAAGGCATCGCCGTCGGGCTTTCCGCCCGCATCCTGCCGCATAATTTCCCCGAACTATTGCAGGCCCAGATTGCCATCCTGAAGAAACAGCCGTTCAAGGTGCTGCCGGATTTCGTCACCGGTGGGCTCATGGATGCCCGCGATTACCGGGACGGCCTCGGCAGTGTCAAAGTCCGCGCCAAAATCAAGGTCAAGGACGAGGACACCGTCGTCATCAAGGAAATTCCGCCTTCGACCACCACGGATTCCCTGATCGGCTCAATCGAAGACGCCACGCGCAAAGGCAAGCTCAAGGTGCGCAGCATCAACGATTACACGGCCGAAGACGTCGAAATCGAAATCAAGGCGCCCAAGGACGTCAACCCGGAACAACTGGTGGATGCGTTGTACGCCTTCACGGAGTGCGAAGTCACGATTCACAGCCGCATTACCGTCATCAAGGAAAACCGCCCGGTCGAGTTGTCGGTCTCCGAGGTGCTCCGGCAGAACACGGATCAGTTGGTGGCTATCCTGAAAAAGGAACTGGAACTGAAGATCGGCAAGTTGCTGGACGAACTGCATTTCCGCACCCTCGAGCGCATCTTCATCGAGCAGCGCATCTACAAAAAGATCGAGCAATGCAAAACCAACGAGACGGTGATGGCGGCGGTGGTAGAAGGCTTCAAGCCGTTTGAGAAGGAACTCCTGCGGGAACTGGTTCCGGCAGACGTCGAACGGCTGCTCAGCGTGCGCATTCGCCGGATTTCCTTGTTCGACATCAACCAGCACCGCGAAGAGACGCAAAAGGTCAAAGCGGATTTGGCAGAGACGCAGAAATATCTCAAGAACCTGATCAAATACGTCATTGGCCACTTGGAAGAGTTGCTGGCCAAATACGGCCCCATCTACCCGCGCCTGACGCGCTCCAGCCGCTACGACGAAGTCGAAGCCAAGGAAGTGGCGTTCAAATCCTTCAAGCTGGCCTACGACCGCGAATCCGGTTACCTCGGCCATAAAGTGTCGGGCGACGAATTCAAGATTGATTGCACCAAGTTCGAGAAGCTGCTGCTGATCTTCAAGGACGGTCACTACAAGGTCATTGATCTACCGGAAAAGCTGTTCATCGGGCCGGATCTGATTTACTGCTGCATTCCCGACCGCGAAAAGGTGTTTACCCTGGCCTATTCCACCCGCGAGGCCGCGTACCTGAAGCGGTTCACCTTCGGCGGCTGGATCATGAACAAGGATTACCAGTGTACGCCCGAAAAGGCGAAAATCCTGTATCTCGAAGCGGATACCCCGCCGCAGTTATATATTCGCTACAAGCCGGCGCCGTATCAAAAGGTCAACCAGCAGACCTGCAATCCGGGCGAACTGGATGTGAAGACCCCAAAGACCTTGGGCCGGCAGATTTCCATCAAGGAAGTGTCGTCCATCACCAGTCAGCCCACGCGCGGCTGGGACGCCGAAGCGCCAACGACCAAAGTGGTGTTTGCCTAGCCGAGCATCCCACGCTCAAAGTAGGCGTGGACGTCATTACGCTCGAACCCATCGCCTGACCGGGCGCGTGATCGCCTACTTAATCACCTTTCCATTGCGATCAGATTACAGTGAATGGTCAGGCCCATGGTTTTGCGTGCTCAAGTCTTGTTTGAAAACTTGGCATACCAAAATTAAACCCGATAAGGGGGTGGCTCTTCGTGGAGGAAATACGCGTGAGCGGCGTCCGCGGCGGCTTGATCGGCATTGGGGACCTGTTGCGCCAGGAGTGGTGGAAAGGCTGGAACAGCATCCTCCGCCTTTTTGCGGCGGCCTCCGCGCTTCGGCTTGCCAACTGGAGCCAATGGGGCGGTGATCTGTTCGTAAAGCTGAAACAGGTATTCCACCCGCTGGCGGTCGGACGCGAAGGCTTCTTTGCGATAACAACGATCCACGGCGCGGTCGAGGGCGGCATGGGCTTTCGCCAGTGCGGCAGGCATGGTTAATGGATCGTAGAGATCAGCGAGGGTACAAGCGGCACTTTTTTGGCGGACGGGAAGATAGCCGTGGCGGCCATCGCCGCATTCCACCCGCAGATCGAGAATATGTTTTGCTGCCGATTCCAATTGTTCGCGCTGCGCGGGTGTCACTGCTGTCGGCCACGGGAAATTATTATAAACGATTTGATTTGAGTATCGAAAGCGGCTCTCCAGCCTCCCGCAGACGTGCTTGACCCAGGCCATGTGCATTGTGGAAGTGAGGATGGCAAAGTGATAGAGCGTCGCATCCGGCACCACGCTCACAGCATTGCTGGCAATGATATTGGGACGCAGGAAACCAATCGGGATATAGTTGCGGGTTTCAGAGGAGACGCCGGGAATCAGGAGGTAGTTGCTGGCGGGCTGCCGGTTCTCACCAAACAGGGTTGGCTGTTTGGCCAGCGCGCGAGTGGTTGCGCGCGCGCTCTGCAAACGATGATCCTTGACCGCTTCAATGCGGCGCATCACCGCAGACATTGCCCTGATTTCTGCCGCTGTCGCCTTGGCCAACCAGAGGCACCACCGCTCAATGCCGTTGATGAACTCTTCCGCGCCCACAAAGGGAAGGAGGAACTTTTCCGCCTTGGGCTCAATCTCAAGCAATTCGGCTTTCTCGGCCTGGTTCAACAGCAAGTGTCCACCATCATTGGGCATGGATCCAAAAACGATTTCTGGAACCGCACAGAGAGGTACACTCAGTTTTGTGAGTACGGTATCACTACCCTCCACCAAGTAAGGATTGATGTTGGCAACTCGAGTACATGTTGGATGTTCCAAATCGGTATCGTAGTCCGTGATAAACTTGGCGGGCACATCGGTTGGGCCAAACCCGATAATGACAACATGCACATGCGCTTTGCCGCGCGCCTCGCTTTCCCATGGAAAAGCACGGTGCGCGA
>JBAXGN010000104.1 GCA_037139415.1 Verrucomicrobiota bacterium
GTTAACAATAACTTCCGAGGCACCCTTCAAATAACTCGTAAACTGGGGCTAGCCTACAACCTCAAGCGGCTGCATTTGATGGGCGCGGGCTTAAAACTGGCCAGCGGTGGCTAAAAGGGCGAAAAGCCTCCAACGAAAGAAAAACAAGTTCCGTTCGATTGGGACGCGCTGTGACGGATGGTGTGGATGGTCAAATCCGGCACATGGCGACCTAACGTTTCCGTGATACAGGCTCCTATCCCACATTATGTCCGGGCTTCTTAAAAAAACTGCTTTTCTAAGTCCGACAGGCTGCTAGTGCCTTTCGGAACCTTTGGAAGGCCACCTGGGATTTTCCGGGTGCCTTTCTGAACCTTTGGAAGGCCACCTGGGATTTTCCGGGTGCCTTTCGGAACCTTTGGAAAGCCACTTCCATTTTAGGAAGTGCCTTTCGGAAGGAGAAACACTTTACTTTAATGACGGGCGTTAAACTCGCCAATGGAGTTGTTGGCGCATTCATCCAAAGCGGCGTCGCGGCCCCCAACACCCCCGCCTTGCCGCGCGCACTCCAAAAATGGTCCCTCACCGCCCGAATCGTCGTCGAGTTCAGGAAACGCTCCATTCCGCAATCCGCAATCCGCAATCCGAATTTATGGCCCTGCCTTGCCGCGCGCACTCCAAATTTTTTAGGACGCGTCCTATTGACGGGGCGGGATGCCCCAATTACTGTGGCGGCGTTGAACATGACTATGCGAGATTTTAACGGACTGCTGTTGAGCTGCCTCTTCGCGCTGGCGGGTACCCTGCCAGCATCAGCCCAATCTGCCGATCAATCCTTGGCGACCTTCTTCAAGGCGTACTTGGAGGATAACTTCAAGCTGCGCCCCCTCGAAGCCTCCCAATTGGGCGACCACCGGTTCGATGACCGCCTGGAGGATGTCTCGCCGGAATCCCGGCGCGCGTGGGTGGACCTCATCCGCACGACCCTGGCGGAATTGCCCCGGCGCGTGGAGTACGCGAAGCTCACGCGGGACGGGCAGATCGACTTCGAGATTTTCCAACAAAGCCTGGAGCGCTCCTTGTGGATGGATGCCAACTTCCATCCGTTTGAGGACGATCCCCGCACTTACAACGAATACATCAACGAAAGCGTCTTCCTGCTGTTGTCCCAATCCTCCCTGCCCAAGGAGGTCAATGTGTCCCATGCCATCGCGCGCATGGCCCATATTCCCAGGATCGTGGCGGCGGCCCGGCAAAACTTGCGCAACCCACCCCGGGTGGTCGTGGAAACCGCGATTCGGCAAAACCAGGGGGCCATCAATTTCTATGAGCAGGATATTTTCATCCTGATCGGGAAAACCGCGCAGCTCGAATCCTTGCGCGCGGCCACGCAGACGGTGTTGCCCGCGTTGCGTGCGTACCAGGATTTTCTGCAAAAGGATCTCCTGCCCCGCGCCACGGGTGAATGGCGGATCGGCAAGGAGCGCTTCGCGCAAAAGCTGGAACGCGTCCTCGACACCGGGATGACCGCCAACCAACTGCTGGACGTGGCGGAGGCGGAATTCAGCCGGGTGGAGCGCGACTTGTATGTGATCGCCCGGCAACTGTGGGGGCGTTACGGCACCGGCCAACCGTTGCCGCCCGATGATGCCGAGGGACGCCAGTTGACCACGCACCTCGTGCTGCGCCAGGTGGCGCAGGAACATGGCCGCCCCCAAGACCTGGTCAAGGACGCCCGGGCCACCGTGGCCAAGATCAAGAAGTTCATCGCCGCCAATGACCTGGTGCGCCTGCCGGAAACCGACCGCTGCCAGATCATCGAAATGCCGGAGTTTCAACGCGGCAATTCCCTCGCGTACATGAACTCGCCGCCACCCCTGGACAGCACCGCCGCCGGTTACTACGCCATCAGCCCGCCCCCCAAGGATTGGGACGCCCAGCGCGTGCAAAGCCTGCTGGAGGAGTACAACCGCCACATGCTGCAAATCCTGACCATCCATGAAGCCTATCCGGGCCATTACGTCCAGCATGAATACGCCAACCGGGTGCCGTCGTTGATTCGCAAGGTTCTGGGCAGCGGCGTCTATATCGAAGGCTGGGCGGTGTACACCGAGCAAACCATGCTGGATCAGGGCTACGGCCAGGGCGACCTTGCCTTGCGCATGAACCAGTTGAAATTCTACCAGCGCGCAGTGGCCAACGCCATCCTGGACCACAAGATGCATTGCACCGAAATGACGGATGACGAGGCGTTGAAGTTTTTGACCGAGCGCGCCCACCAGAGCGAGGGCGAGGCTAAGTTGAAAGTCATCCGCGCCAAGCAAAGCTCCGTGCAGTTATCCACTTACTTTGCCGGCCGCACCGCCATGTATAATCTGCGGCAGCAAATGCAGCGGCGGCTGGGCACCCAGTTCAACCTGGGCCGCTACCATGAAGCCGTCCTGGAAAATGGCCCGGTGCCGGTCAAATACCTGCCGGAACTGGTCAGCACCAAGCTGGGAGTACCGTTAAAATGACCACCCAAACCGGCAGCCTCAGCAATCCTAAAAACACATGGCGAGCGCCACGAAACAATATGCAATCCGTTGATAAACTTGGGGACAACCCCGTTCACACCATGCTCGTGCTTCTGAGCATGGTTTTCACCGTTGGGACTGCCGTGTCAGGATCGCCAACCCAAGCGAGCCAGCCCGCCAACAATCCCGCTACCAACATCGTCACGCTGAACGTTGGCGACAAGGTCACTTTGAAGCTGGCCTATATTCCCGCCGGGACGTTTCTCATGGGCAGTCCGGCTGCCGAGCAACACCGCTTCAAGGATGGATTCAAAGACGAGACCCAGCACGAAGTGACCATCAGCAAACCGTTCTACATGGGGATTTGCCTGGTGACGCAAGAGCAGTACCAGCAACTCATGGGCAAGAACCCCAGCAAGTTCAAGGCTCCGCTTAATCCTGTGGAGAATCTCACTTGGGATGATGCCGTCGAGTTTTGCAAGGCGCTATCGGCCAGGACTGGCAAATCGCTTCGATTGCCCACCGAGGCGCAATGGGAGTACGCCTGCCGCGCCGGGAGCACAACGGCTTATTGCAACGGTGACACGCCGGAGGATCTGAAGGCGGTTGGCTGGTGCAGCTACGATGGGAAATGGGGCAGCGCCAAGGCACCGAAGCCGGTCGGCAGCCTCCAGCCCAACGCATGGGGTTTATACGATATGCACGGGAATCTCTGGGAATATTGCGCCGACTGGTATGCTGCGGATTCGTATGCCAATACCAAGCGCAGCGATCCGCAAGGTCCGGACACCGGAACGCATCGGGTGGTGCGGGGCGGCCCTTGGAACGACTATCCCAGGGACTGCCGTTCCGCCAAGCGCGAGAAGCGGACGCCGAGTTCAAAAAGCTTCAGTGGCGGATTCCGCGTCGTGTTGGACGAGAACTAAAAGGCAGCTCATCACTGAGCCTTCCGTAACTCATTGGAACAAGCAGAAAACTCATGCCTTGCGCCTGAAAAAGGATGGCCCGGCAATTGACTCAATAACACAAGCTGCCAACGATCCATTTTACTCGTGGCCGTTACAATAATGGCGTTTTACCTTTGCTTTTCCCCTTCAGATAGTTTCAACTCTACCGGCTTTTGCATGACAACAGAACAGAATAATGAGACCCCGTCAACGCCGTCAATACCGGCGGCGGCGGGGACGCGCAGTTTTTCGCGGGACACGCTTCCTTGGGTGGTGCTGGTGGTGGCACTCTTAGTCTATTTAGCCACTGCCACTCGTTGGGTCACCTTTGCCAGCTTGCTTAAGCTGGCCCAGATCGCCGGGTGGGATAGTCAGCCGGTCGTGACCCAGCCGGTCTGGTTTTTGGTGACGTATCCAATCAAATGGGTGCCGCCCATGTTCCAGGCGATCTGCCTCAACCTGCTGACCGTGGCGCTGGCAGCGTGGAGTGTGATGTGCCTGGCACGTTCAGTGGCGTTGTTGCCGCATGATCGCACGCGGGATCAGCGCATACGGGAACCCAATGAACAGGGGTTGCTCTCAATCCGTTTTGCCTGGGTACCACCGGCACTGGCAGCCATGGTGCTTGGCCTGCACCGCATCTTTTGGGAACAAGCAACAGTGGCCACGGGAGAAATGCTGGACCTGTTCCTGTTTGCCTACGTGGTACTGTGTCTGCTGGAATTTCGGGTTTCACGAAAAGATTACTGGCTGGTACGGCTGGCGCTCGTTTACGGGCTGGCGACGACCAATAACTGGGCAATGATCGGATTTTTCCCGCTGGTGGCGACGCTGATGCTGTTTTTAAAAGGAAGGGAGTTTTTCCGATTCGGTTTTCTAGCCAAAACGCTTTTGGCAGGCATGCTGGGATTGTCGTTATACTTCGTGCTACCAGCCCTGGCAACGAACACTCAGTTTTGGCACATGCCATTCTGGCAGTCAGTGACGACGGTGTGGGCACAACAGAAAAACATGCTATTGGCCCAGTATTTGCGGTTGCCTTTCATGATTCTGTCATTGACCTCGATTATTCCATTGTTTTTTCTAATCATCCGCTGGCCGTCCTTCAGTGGCGATATCAACCCAATCGGCGCCTATATGGAAAACATGGCGTTTCGCACCCTGCACGTCATGTTTTTCGTGATGGGCGTCTTTGTGATGTGCAAAGCGCCTTACCAAGCGTATCTGAATCAGTTTCCCATTAAATTCCTGACTCTGCATTATACGTGCGCGCTGATGGTGGGGTATTTGGGCGGATACCTATTGCTGGTATTTGGGCGGGATATCCGGTATTACCTCACGAAACGCACTTGGCTCGATCTGGCAATCTGCCGAATTCTGGCCAGCTTGGTATTTATCAGTCTGCTGACGGTTCCGATCTGGCTGACTTACCACAATTTGCCGGTCATCCGGGCTACCAATGCGCCCACGCTGAAAAATTATGCCCGCCTGCTTGCTTCGCAGTTGCCCGAATCCGGTGCCGCCCTGGTAACCGATGATCCTTATCACTTGTATCTCGTGGAAGCGTATTTTGCGTTACAGCCAAAGGGGAATCCCCACCTGATGATCAATAGCAGGCAATTGCAGTACCACTCGTACCACGAATACTTGCTGGACCGGTATCGCCAACGGTGGTGGCCCATGCCCACGCTGCGCGGTGGCGAACCCATTCATGAACCGATTCCAGATTCGCTTTTGCTGGAACGCATCATGCTACTGGATGATCGGATGCCCATTTATTACCTTCACCCCAGCTTCGGGTACTATTTTGAAGCGTTCTACACCGAGACGCAAGGCTTGGTCCAAAAGCTAAAACGTTATCCTCCCGCTGCCATGGTACCGCCACCGCTGACGGTGGATGAAATCAAGTTAAACCAGGATTTTTGGAACAAAGCGGGGAGCTATATGCTCAAACTGGTGGATTCGGCCAAAGTCAACAATGTCGAAGCCACCGTAACCGCCTCGTGGTATTCGCGCGCGCTCACGTTGTGGGGTGTGCGTTTACAGCGCCAAAACAGCCTGAAGGAAGCGGCGGAAAGCTTCCAGCGCGCCCTATCCTTGAATCCGCAAAATCTAACCGCGCAGGTCAATCTGGCTTTCAATAAACAACTGGCTGCTGGCAAAACCGAACAGCCTGTGTTGGACAAGCACTTTGACATCCAACTGGGTGCATATCGTTCGTGGGATGCCATCTTTAATGCCAATGGCCCGTTTGATGACCTATTTTTTACGTTTCACTCGGGACGCAGAATGGCGCGCGGCAACCTGTACCGCCAAGCCTTTCAACAGTTTCTGCGGGTCAAAGAGTTGGATAAGAATTGGATTCCTGCTGACTTGGCCATGGCTGAAACTTTCACCAGTTTTGGTCTGCCCGGCAGAGCACTGGAGATTCTGTCCGCATTACGCGCTTCAGGACGCCCCGCAGTAGAAACCCTCGACACCCAAATGGATATCGCTCGCCTCGAAGCTATGTCCTGCTATGCGGCGGGCAAACCCGATGACGCCGAAGGAGTATTATTGCGGTTGCAGGTCAGGTATCCGAAAGAAAAAGAAGTAAGCGAAATGATGGCCAATGTCTTTTTGGATAATGGAAAATATGACCGGGCGTTGGAGATATTTGATCAAATTATCCAACAATTCAAGGAAGACCCGCAGATCGCGATGCGAAAAGTCCAAGCGCTAATGCGTTTGGGGCGGTTACCGGCGGCGATTGAAGTCTTGACTGACATGCTGCGGCGTAAGCCGGATAATCATGATGCGTTGTACAACCGGGGGCTCTGTTATTTAAATCTGGGCCAGTTGGAGTGGGCTCGCTTTGATTTTGACGTGCTCCGCCGCGCGTTGCCATCCGCTTATCCGGTTACTTTTTATCTCGGTGAAATCGCCTACCGGATCAAAGACGATCGGCAGGCCGACCGGCTGTTCAGCGAATATTTGATGATGGCTCCCTCCGGGGAACCTGATCGCAATCTCGCCGCCAAGCATTTGGCTGAAGTAAGAAAAAGAAAATAAGTATCGCCTGAATCCGCCAAGCGAACTGGTGACGAAAGAGTCTGCAAGTGAACCCGATCACCCCAATGCGTTGCCAGCAAACGCCAGCCAGGTCATGCGCGTAACGCATGTCATTACGCGCCTGATCATCGGAGGCGCACAAGAGAACACACTGGCCACCGGGCTGGGTTTGCGCCGGTTGTCGGGAGTGTCCGTGCAACTGTTGTCCGGCCCCACCGGCGGTTCGGAGGGCAGTTTGGAACCGGTGGCGGCGCAAGTTCCAGGATTGCTAAGGCGCATTCCCGATCTGGTGCGGCCCGTACATCCTTGGCGTGACCTGCGGGCATTTCGCCAGTTGTGCCGGTGTTTTCGCGAATGGCCACCGGATATTGTTCACACGCACAGCGGCAAGGCTGGAATTCTCGGCCGGCTCGCTGCCCGGCGCACCGGTGTCCCCTTGATTATTCACACCATCCACGGTCCCTCATTTGGTGATTTTCAAGGCGGGTTGCCAAACCTTCTGTATCGCGGCGCGGAACGTCTGGCAGGGCGGACCACCACCCACTTTGTCAGTGTCGCGGACGCGATGACCTGTCAATACCTGGCGGCAGGCATTGGCCGACCGGAACAATACACGCGTATCTTCAGCGGTTTTCCGCTGGAGGCCTTCCTCACTGCGCGCCCTGATCCAGTCTTGCGCAGTCAATTGGGATTGCGTCCCGGAGATTTTGTGGTGGGTAAAATCGCCCGGCTGTTTAAACTCAAGGGCCATGAGTATTTGTTTAACGCGGCCCCCGCGATCATCGCCCGATGTCCGCGCGTGAAGTTCCTGCTCGTGGGCGATGGCCCAGAGCGGGAAAAATTTGAGCGCCGAGTGGTTGAATCCAGACTGCAATCGCACTTCATTTTTACCGGGTTGGTGCCGCCGGAGCGCATTCCATCGCTGGTGGGCGTGATGGATGCCTTGATTCACCTGTCGCTACGCGAGGGCTTGCCGCGCGCCCTACCCCAAGCACTGGCCGCCGCCAAGCCGGTGATCGCTTATGATTGCGATGGCGCGCGGGAAGTCTGTCTGGATGGGCGCACTGGTTTACTGCTGCCTCCGGGGACGGATGTTGCCGAGGCGGTACACACGCTGGCTGAGGATCCCGGCTTGTGCGAACGCTTGGGCCGGGACGGCCAGGCGTTTGTGCGCACCCGGTTTTCGGTTGAAACAATGGTGGCGGATACGTATTCATTATACCAGCGATTGCTGGCGGCACGCCCCGCCAAGACTCGATAAACGAAAATGACACATCCGGCTGCCACTCTCTATGCAGGCGCGCTGCTCTGCGCGTTTGCAGGCGCTTGTGCATCGGTGCCGCTTTGGCGGCGTTGGTGCCAGCGAGCGGGACAGATGGATGATCCCGGCCATCGCAAGATTCACGCGCAACCCATTCCGCTGGCGGGCGGGTTGGCCGTGTTCACCGGTTTGGCCTGTGCTGGAGTGATCGGCCTCGCTTTGTTGCCTTCCGGCTGGCTGGAGGCGGTAAGCGCCGCCCGGCTCTGGCACGGATTAGGCAAGCGCAGCGATCAATTGGCGGTTATTGCCGGCGGCGCTTTTGGCATGTTGTTATTGGGCTGGCTGGACGACCGTTATGAACTGCGGCCCGCTCCAAAGTTTGCCGGGCAGTTGCTCGTGGCATTGGCAACGGCGGCAGCCGGCGTTCGTATCACGCTATTCGTACCTAATCCGGTCTTCAGTTATGCGGTGACTGTGCTGTGGATATTAACCATCACCAATGCGTTAAACTTTCTGGATAACATGAATGGTTTATGCGCCGGCTTGGGTGCCATTGCCGCCGCTTGGTTTGGCTTCTTGGCGGCGGGACAGGGGCAATACCTGGTAGCCTTGATTGCGTTTGCCGCCACCGGCGCGTTACTGGGTTTTTTACCTTATAACTATCCGCGCGCCTCGGTGTTTTTAGGGGACGCTGGAAGCCACTTGGTTGGCTACCTGCTGGCAGTGCTGGCGATCTTACCGCATTTCCATACCGTGAAACACCCCAACCCGTGGGCCGTGCTCAGTCCAGTATTGGTGTTAGCCGTGCCCCTGGTGGATCTGGTCTGGGTGGTATGGTTGCGCTGGCGCTTGGGCAAGCCGTTTTACATGGGCGACACCAATCATGTCTCCCACCGCCTGGTGCGCCGTGGTTTTGCCCCGGTGTACGCCGTCGCGCTGCTTTGGCTGATTGCCGCGTTATGCGGTGCAGTGACGCTGCTGCTTTAGCGGGACTGTAACCAAGCAAAATCGGCGATCACACCACCTGGACTACGCCTGTGCCTTTAACCACTTCTCCAATAATCCAGGCCTTATGTCCGGCTTCCTGAATAAAGTCCACCGTTTTCTTCGCCTGGGCGGGCGCGACCACGGATACCATCCCAATGCCCATGTTAAACACTTGGTAAAGCTCGGCTTCATTCACCCCGCCTTTCTCCGCGAGAATCTGGAAGATGGGCAGCATGTCCCATGTGCCCTTGCGAATAATGGTGTCGCACTTGGAAGGAACGATCCGGGGAATATTATCCACAAAACCGCCTCCAGTGATATGTGCGAAACCACGCACGACCGGCTTGTGGCCGGGGACGTTAAACTTCTTCAGCATGGCCTGGACCAACAACCCGTAGCTGACATGCACTTGCAGCAACTCCTCGCCCACCGAACGTTCCAACCCGGACAGGCTGTCCGTGGGCTTCAATCCCATCTGTTCAAAGAAGATTTTCCGGGCCAGGGAATATCCATTGGTGTGCAGGCCGCTGGAGGCGATGCCGATAATGACGTCTTCCGGCACGATCTCCTTGCCGGACACCATTCGGGATTTTTCAACCACGCCGACAATGGTCCCGCTAACATCGTATTCGCCGGCTTGGTAGAAGCCAGGCATCTGCGCCGTTTCACCGCCAATCAAAGCGCACCGGTTTTGCGTGCAGGCCAGCGCAAAACCAGAGATGATTTGCTCGAATACGTGAGGCTCTAGCTTGCCGGTACCCAGATAATCCAGGAAAAAAAGCGGTTCCGCTCCGAGTACCGCGATGTCGTTCACGCAATGATTCACCAAGTCCTGGCCAATGGTATCATGCTTGCCAAGCGCAAAAGCGATTTTCAGCTTGGTGCCAACCCCATCCACGCTGGAAACCAGCACCGGTTCCTTGTACTTCTTGAGGTCCAGTTGGAAGAGTCCGCCGAAACCGCCGACTTTGCCCAACACGCCTTTGCGATGGGTAGCAGCCAATAATTGTGGCAGCCGCGACTTGACCTGGTTGCCCAGATCAATATCCACGCCCGCTTTTGCGTATGCTTTTTGCGTCATAAAATTCTAAGAATTAACCAATATCAAGTAATGTTCTACCGGATAGTTTTAATAAAGACCAGCACAATTCCTCAGCCGCAGCTAAAGTGGTTCGGATAACCTACACTCTCCGCAACCGCTCCGCGGGTCCTTCTTTCCGCGAGGGGCGGCGGAGAGTTATTCCAACCGCGTGATTTTGGCTCCCAGCGCGCCCAACCGCTGGTCAATATTCGCGAAACCGCGATCTATTTGCACAATGTTTTGGATGATGGATTCCCCTTCGGCGCACAGAGCGGCGATTAACATCGCCATGCCGGCCCGGATGTCCGGGCTGTTCAGCCGGGCGCCGCGCAGTTTGTCCGGACCAATCACCACGGCGCGATGCGGGTCGCACAGGATGATGCGAGCCCCCATGCTGATGAGGCTATCGGTAAAGTACAAGCGCGACTCGTACATCTTCTCGTGAATCAGGATAGTGCCTTTGCACTGCGTGGCTGTCACCAGGGCGGTGGAAGTCAGATCGGCGGGGAACCCGGGCCAAGGCGCATCGTCAATTTTCGCCGTCGCGCCGCCCAAGTCGCTCGCGATTTCCCGCGTTTGATTCGCAGGTACCAGCAGGTCATCACCTTCCACCAGCGTCTCAATACCGAGCCGTTGGAAGACCGCGCGGATCATGCGCAGATTCGCGCAATCCGCTCCTTGAATGCGCAGGTTGCCACCCGTGACCACCGCCAGTGAAATGAAGCTCCCGATCTCTTGATAGTCTGGCCCGATACGGTGCGTCGCCCCGTGCAACGAGGTGACGCCTTCGATGTACACCAGATTCGAGCCGATGCCCGATATTTTAGCCCCCATGCAATTGAGCAGATGGCACAGGCCCTGCACATGTGGTTCGCTGGCGGCGTTGCGGAGCACGGTTTGTCCTTCCGCCAGCGCGGCGGCGCAGATCGCGTTCTCGGTACCGGTCACCGACGCCTCATCCAGCAGGATGTCCGCGCCTTTCAATTTCTCTGCGCGCAATTCAAAACCCTCCGCCGTGGTGATGACTTCCGCGCCCAGCGCCTGCAACGCCAGCAAGTGCGTATCTAACCTTCGCCGGCCAATACGATCCCCGCCGGGGCGTGGCAGCAGCACGCGTCCGCAACGCGCCAGCAAAGGTCCAGCCAGCGTCACGGAACCGCGCAGTTTGGAAGATAACGTGGTGGGTAAATCAGTTTTCAGACTGGTGGATGCCTGCAAGCGCAGCGAAGATCCCATAGCCGTGAGATTGACGCCCAAGTCTCCGATGATTTCACGCATGATGTTCACGTCCTCGATATTCGGGACGTTCTCCAGCGTCACGGCCTCCCGGGTGAGACAACACGCGGCCAATACAGGCAGCGCCTCATTCTTGTTCCCTTGCGGCACAATCACCCCGCTCAAGGGTTGACCACCCTCGACTCGGAAATGCGGCTCGCGTATCTGTTTTCGCATGACGGAAATAGTCCAGTTCCCGCGCGAAACGTCGAGGGAAAAAACAGACATTCAGCACGGCACTGGAAACACCCCCACCACCTAGCGCTGGCAAAGTTCAGCCAAATCCTCCACTATAGGTTCACGCGGTTCCAACTCTGGAGCGGGCGATTGATCATTTTCCAACTTGTCCCGTATTTTTCCGCTATGCGCCGAGCCCGAGCCATGACATATTGGGGGCGCGATGAAAAACTGGATTGCCAACTATTTGCAAGCTCACAAGGCCGCTTTGGATTCCATTCCGAAGGAAACGGTTGCCGAGTTGATCAGCACCCTGCGCCAGGCCCTGGCGGAGGACCGTCAAGTCTTTGTCTTCGGCAATGGCGGCAGCGCCGCCAATGCCTCGCATTTCGCCACCGACCTCGGCAAAGGCGCCTCAGACAAATTGGGACGCCGGTTCCGCGTGCTGTCGTTGAATGACAACGTGAGCTGGATGACCGCGCTGGGCAACGATTACGCCTACGAAGATGTGTTCGTCCGCCAGTTGGAAAACTACGCGCGCGCGGGGGATGTGGTCATGTCACTCAGTGTCAGCGGTAATTCCCCGAACTGCGTCAAGGCGCTCGATTACGCGAATAAGGCTGACTGCAAAACCATTGCGCTGGTCGGTGCCAAACGCGGGCGCATGGCCGAGATCGCCCAGCAGGTCGTCGTCATTAACGACTCCCACTATGGCCGGGCTGAAGACGCCCAGATGACCATCTGTCACCTGCTCTGCTACGCCTTCATGGAAAATCCATCCTGGGGTAAATAACAGCGCGAAATCCCGCCAGTTTCCGGGATAAAAAATATTTTAGGTTTGCCATTGACAGTATGGCATTGATGCCATACATTGAATGCATGAAAGTAACTATGCACATTGATGATGAGTTGTTAGCCAGAGTCGTGGTGGCCACGGGGGCGGCCAGTAAAACCGCCGCTGTGGACCTCGCCTTAAGAGAAATGGATAGGAGAGCAGAGTTGAAAAGACTCGCCAAAGAAGGCTTGGGGTTGGACGCCATGGAATTAAAGGAAACCTTTGAGTCCTCCTATGATTTGGCCGCGTCGCGCAAAACCGAAGCCCCTGTAAGTTATGCCCGCAAATCCCGTTCTCATTGACAGCAGTTACTACATCCACCTGGCGCGGCAAGGTCAGGACCCCCTTAAAAGCCTGGCCGTAGCCGCGGCAGAACGGGATTTAGCGATATGTGGTGTCGTCCGTTGCGAGGTGGGACGCGGCATTCGGCATCCGGCGATTCGCGAAAAATTCACGGCCTTTTGGAACGTCATGGTAAATGTGCCCACGGATAATCGGCTGTGGGAACAGGTGGAAGAAATGGCATGGCAACTGGGGCGACAGGGAATCACCCTGCCGCTGACGGATATCATCATTGGTTGCAGCGCCCTGCGCATTGACGCGGTGGTGTTAACTTTTGACGCGCACTTCTATGACATCCCCGGGCTGCACGTCACGTCATCACTGGGATGGTAACCCCAGTCTGCCAGCATTCACGCTGAATGCCTCAGGGCGTGGCCATGAGCTTCTGAAATTCAGGGGCTTGCCGGAGGGCGTTCCAACGCGCATCCCGCCAAGCCTCGGTGCGCAGATTGCGCGACTGGGGATTGGCCACCAAGCGTCGCTGGTTTAAGTCCAAGGCCTGCTTGAGGGCTCCAAAGGCTTCATCGGCCTTTCCAGAGGCAGCCATCAGGGATGCCAAATCGTACCATGCTTCGGGATTTTCAGGCGTGCGTTGAACTAATTTTTGCAGCGCCGCCTGAAGCTTTTGCGGATTATTCAACTGACCATAGGCTTGCACAACGGCGAGCAGAACATTCGAGTCCGCCTGCGGATGGTTCAGCAGACCATCGTATATTTGCATCGCCTGCTCGGGCTGCTGCATCTGCAAATAAGCACCAGCCAAATTGAATGCGACCTGGAAATTCGTCGGATTTTTTCGCAAGTCCTGTTCCAATTGCCGAAGATGACTGCGCGACTGCTCGACCCCGGCTTGTTGCTGCTTAAAGCTCTTCAGATTGTTCAGCAATCCGAGCGCTTGACCATTATATGGATCCAATTTCAGACAGGTTTGCACTATCAGCATCGCGTCATCCAATCGGTTCAACTGGAGCAACAGATTGATATAGCGGAACACGGCTTCCGGACTGTACGGGCAATACGCAAATGCCTGCATAAAGGTGTAATTGGCCTCTTTGATCAACCGTTGAAACTCCTCGTTGGTCTTCGGACGAAATTCCGGCGGAATCCCCGGATTGAGACGCCACGCATAGACGCCGCCAATGGAACTGCGCAGTTTGGAGAACGCTTTCTGGGCATCGTCATCACGAAGAAACTTCCGATCCCCAGTAAAACCGGAGAAGTTATGTCGCACATACGTCTTTTCGACCCAATCAGTAACCTGTTTGACAGAGGTATCATAGTCAATAAAATCACCGATGAAACGCTTGGAATATTCCTTCCAGAAAACGTGATCGCGCTGAAGGATGTCTTCCGTCAGACTGGGCAACGGCTGCCGATTAATCTTCATGATGATACCGTAAGGCGTCAGATACGGGTACATCCAATCCAGCGGGAAACTTTCCTCCACAAAAAACTCATTTTTGGGGTTATTATCGAAAATAACCTTGGTCAACAACGCATTGATTTGCATGACGGCTACCTGGCCGGAAACTTGCACGCGATTCCCCACCAACTTGACGTCTTCACCGGGTTTAAGCTGGCCGCTTTTCATACGTTTCTGCGCATCCTCCAGATACTCTTGAAAACATTTTTGAGAATCCTCCGGTGTGGGCGTATAAATTTCCCGGTCTGGGTAAACCCCGCCCAAGCTTTTGGCAATGGCTTTGGGATAGGCCTCTTCCACGAGCAAGCGGTTCAGTCGGACACGGGTATGGCTTTGGGGATTTTCCTTGATGAAGTCCTGCAAGTATTCCGATAGCGTCACGTGTTTGAACCGTTCCGGATCATAGAAGGATCCAACCCTGGACAGATCGTCAATTTCTTTTTGCAACTGCTGCTGGCGTTCCCGCTTGCTGGTCGAGGAACTACCCATGACCAACGCATGGTCAATCTCCGCTTTCTCAGCCATTTTATCTGCGACGGTCTTTTTTACCTGAAGCTCGCGGTCCATCAATTGGTTCAAATCTGCAGCCAGACTGCGGCGCAGAAGTGCCTCATCAGATTTACCAGCCAAGAGCTGTTGCGTCTGCGGACGCAGATTATCGTAGATATATTTTGACAGTGGATCCTTCTGCCCGGGGCACAATTGGCTGCACAACGAGGGCAGATCAATAAAATCTTTTTCCGTGAACCAAGAAGTGAAGGTTCTCCGCCGCTTCTCGATGCGATCACCGTTGGAAATGAAAAACGTATCCAATGGCGATACCATACGGGCCAGCAGGTTGGTTTTGTAATTCTGCTGTTTTTCCGTCGCAGAACGCATCAACTCTTGGAAAAATGGCGGATCTATCTCCCGGCTTCGATTGTAATGGGCGCGGATGTAATTCAGATAGGTGCCATCCGCCAACGCGTTTTGCGTGATAATGTACACATCACGCCGATCAAACTTCTGATCTTCCTTGGGCTGACAGTCATGCGGAGTAAAACTCTCGCAGAAAATCATGTAGGTGGGACAAAAACGACCAGGATCCGTGCCCCCGAATAAAATGGCATCCTTGGTCATTTCCGGGAATATCGGTTTACCGTCTTTTTGGAAAGGCGGAGTGAACATGTCATGGCCAAACCAATAACCAAACATGTGTTGGCGTTGCTCGCTGCCGTACCAGTGATCCATCACCGAGTAGAGCGGCATGATGGCGAACAATCCGAGCGTGATGGCCAGAGGCGCGCGGTTGCGATAGAGGACCAATGCCGCCAGGAAGACTAACGCCATAACCACAAGCAACAGACCGGCAAAAATTGGCAGGCCATACTGATCCTTTTCAAATGCCTTGCCCACCCACAGCGGCAAATCAGTCAAACTGACACTACCAGCCGGGCCGAAGTAGTGTTTGCCGGTTACGTTCCAGAGATAGACAAACGAAATCAATAACGCCACCCCGCCGCCAATCAGCCCCCAGCGGCGAAAGCGTCCGTAATGTGTGGACATATACGCCGCGATTAAGGCCAATCCGTAGCCAATCAGGCTGGCGACAATGGTATGTGAGGCGTTGAAGAATACTTTGACGAGATCCGAGGACTGCCGGTCGGGCGTCGGGTTCAGCAGCATCATCAACAACACGCCCAAGCAAAAATAAATGGCAGTCAACCCGATCAGCCAGGCCCGCTCGCGCTGCTGCAACTTGAAGAAGAAGAGGAATGGCACGATCGCCACCAAGATATAGACCCAAGTAAATTCATCTGCGATGCCCATGATGAGCATCCCCATCTGCTCCAAGAAGCGCCCAGGCTCGGTAATTAGGTTGGTAGGATTAGGCTGCTCGTACTGCCCGCGAGTCAACGCATGGAAAAAGCCTTCGACCGTTCTCGGATATCCCCATTGCATAGGCGGATTGGTCATACCGGAAAGCGCCATGTATAAGTAAGCGGACACCCCCAGAACCAGCAGCCCGCCCATGGCCAGAATGGCCTTCCACTCGCTCAGCAGACCCTTGGTTTTTATAGCCAGCCACAAGCAGGCAACCCATGAACTAAGGCCGACAAGGTGGAAAATAATCAACAAGCCGCCCTTGGCACCGATATTTCCAAAGAAATGCGCACCCGTCAGCATCAAGTTGACGTTATACGCCAGATAGAGCAGTCCATTGACCAGGAACATGTCCCGCCCCAGTCGCGGGTGCCGCGCCGCAATCGCCACCTGGATACCCATGATGGCCACGATCAAGCTTTGATGGATGGTTAGACAGACACCAAACATGAAAATAGCCGCCAACACATAGCGGTACTGCTGCGGCGCGTACATCCAGCGCAGCAGGAAAATCAGCAGCGTTAGAATCCACGGGACACCGAACACAGAAATACGGTTCACCACGACGGATTCGCTCCACATGAAGCTATCGAAGCCCATCAATAACCCGGCAGTCATGCCCGTAATCAGACAGATGGCATTCTCCCATTTTCCAGTCATGGCCTTCAGTTCCTCAATGCCCTCCACCAACATGCTGCTACCTCGGGAAACCATCAGTGCAATCAGCCCGCATGCCACCGCCCCGGCAAACACCTGCCCCAGCGCCGCTCGCCACGCCATATTACCCCACGGCACCAGTTCCGTCCAAAGCCAGCTATAGATGGTCCACACTGGATAACCTGGTGGATGCGGGATGCCTGCGTAAAAGGAGCCCGTTACCAGTTCCCCCGAGTCTTCCAAGGTCAATTCAGGGGCGATGGTGAGGAAGTAGGCGACCCAAACGATCGCAAACGTCACCAGCATTGCCAGCCAGTCAATTCCACGAAACAGCGAAGGCACCTTCTCAGGAATTATCGGGGAAGCCGGAGCGCTCGCCGCCTGGGAGGCTGGCGTTGTCGCTCCGGTCGCCATCGGCGCCTGAGGTTTGTTTCCGCTGTTTTTTTGAGTCTTATTTTTACCCATAGAGATACTGCTATTCTGAACCCGGCTTGTAAGGCTCCAGTTCCTCGCCCTGACGCACGAGTCGGGCGCTGTTAAAGATGACAATGAACGACCCGGCGTTATGCATCAGCGCCGCAACGATGGGGTTTAGATACCCAAGCGCGGCAAGGGTCAGCCCGCCGATAATAAAGCCAATCCCGACCAGGAAATTCTGATTGATAACCGTCCGGGTGGTGCGGCTCAATTTCACCAGGAACGGAAGTCGGCGCAGGTCATTGTTCATCAAAGCGATAGTGGCGCTGTGGATGGCCACCTCGCTGCCCGCCGCCCCCATGGCGATGCCAAGGTCCCCGGCTGCCAAGGCCGGGGCGTCATTGACGCCATCCCCCACCACCGCCACGCGATAACCCTTTGCTTTGACCCCTTGCACGAATTCCACTTTATTCTGCGGCAAACAATCGCCCACCACTTCTTCGCAACCGATTTCGCGAGCCACCCGCGTCGCCACGGGTTGACGGTCGCCCGACACCATGGAAATTCGACGCACCCCGGCCTCTTTTAGGCCAGCCAGCGACTCCTTAGCCTCAGGACGAGTCTGATCCTGCAAGCCAATCCAGCCGACGCATTGACCGTTGCGCGCCACAAAAATGAGACTGAACCCTTCCGTTTCGTTCAGGTCCACCGATTGCAGAAAATCACCGGTAACACCGTTATCCTTGAGCCACTGCGCCCGGCCCACGAGCACCGGTTTGCCATCCACCGCGGCTTTGACACCAAGACCAGCGGTTTCCGAGAAATTCTGTGGCTCGGCCAGCAGCACGCCAGCCTCACCCGCCAGTTGCACCAGTGCTTTGGCGGTTGGATGGTTGCTGTATTTTTCGGCGGTGGCGGCCAAGCGCAACAGTTCGGCGGGGGTGTTTTCACCCAAGGGAGCCAAGCGACTAACGGCCAGTTTGCCGGTGGTCAAGGTGCCGGTCTTGTCAAAGACGAATGAGTTGATTCGGGCGGCCAGCTCAATATCAGCGACATTTTTAATCAAAATGCCGAGGCGGGCGGCCGCAGAGAGAGCCGCAACCATCGCCGTAGGAGTGGCCAGGATGAAGGCACACGGGCAGGACACCACCAACACCGCAATCACGCGATTCAGATCGCGCGTAAACGCCCACACCAGCGCCGCCACCACCAAAACCAGCGGAGTATAAAACCCCACGTACTGGTCAATAATGCGCATAATGGGCAGTCGCGTCTTTTCCGCTGCGAGGATCAGTTCACGAACTTTGCCCAGCGTGGTATCCTGACCGGCCCGAGTCACCCGAATTTCCAAAACCCCGGTGATATTGATAGTTCCAGCGAACACCTCGTCGCCCGCCTTCTTGTCCACCGGCAGCGATTCCCCGGTAATGCTGGCCTGGTTCAAAGAACTTTGTCCGCTCACAATTGCACCATCAGCGGCCACGTTGTCACCGGGGCGCACGCGGATGATATCCCCCACCGTCAGTTCAGCCACCGCCACTTCCTCTTCCTTGCCGCCAAGCACCCGACGGGCCTTGGTGGGCGTGAGCTTGATCAGCGACTCAATGGACGCGCGCGCACCTTCCGCCGTGCGGGTTTCAATAATTTCACCCAGCAACATGAAAAACGCCACCACACCCGCCGTCTTATAGTCGCCGGACGCAAACGCCGCGAGCACCGCGAGAGCCACCAACTCATTGATACTCAATAAGCCGCGACGCAAGTCCTGCACTGCGGTTACGATAATCGGATACCCTAAAATGATGGAGCCGAGCATGGCGCTGGCACTGGCCACCATCGAAGCGTGATCCATCAGGAAATCCACGATGAACGCATTGATGACAAACAGCAGGCCGATGACGGTCTGCGTCAAACGCACCGGCGTATGCGAATGATCATGGCCGCAGGAGGGGCATCCGGCGTCATGATTACACGTCGAACAACTACCGCCATCGTGATGATGGTGATGCGCGCCGGAATCGTGGTGGTGACCACCCTCCGGCTCTTGCCGACTGAGCAACGACGTGACTTGCATGATTACAAATTCCTAAAATCCAACATCCCCGCCACCAAGCCATACACCCGCCGGTTCATGACCCACATTCGCGCTGCTTGATGTTCGGAGTTTGACATTTCCAATTCGATTAATGTCCGCGCCCATCCTGCTTGGGCGCTTCGATCAACTTGGACTTCAACGGTTCCCGCCCCAATTGGAGCCGGAGTTCCCGGGGCTTGCCATCGGCCCGCTGCGGCAGGAAGAATTTGTCCTGCGCGTTGGTCAGGACGCGGCCCAAGGTCTCCGCCTGCAGACGGCTGGTAAACAATACTTCATTCTTTTTATACTGCGGCAGGAGGTCTTCAAAATAGCGTGCTTCGGCATTGATGCCCGCCACCGCCCGGGCGCGGTCGGTCTGGCCGGCGTTGACGCGCGCGGTACCTTCACCCTTGGCGCGGCTTAATACTTCGTTGGCATACCCCTGCGCGTCATTGATGGTTTTGCTGCGCTCATTCTCGGCGGCGAGCACTTCTTCAAAGGCGGCCTTCACCTGGCGGGGCGGAATGGTGGTGATGTCGCTTGGTTCGAGGGTAATCCCCAACTGCTGCTGGGCCACCAAGTCATTCACCCGGCTAATAACGCGTTCCTTGAAACCGGCGAGGTCGCGCCGCAGTGCATTATCCACCGTGTATTGGGCAGAGGCGTAGAGAATGGCGTTATTCAGCGCATTGGTCACAAACTCGGCCGCGTTGGTAAACCGCAGGTAATACTTGAGCGGCTCAGTCACCCGGTACCGGATCGTGGCGCGCACGTGAATAATATTGCCGTCTCCCGTTAGCGTATAGCCGTCAGCGACCGGGTTCAGGGAGGGACCGGCGGGCGGCTCCATGCCGGCGGCTGCCAGTTTGGGATCCACCGCGTACCAACCCACCGTGGAATTGGCCTGCTGGATCAGCACGGCCGGAATTTTAATTGGATCATCCACCGGGTAAGGAAATGCCCAATGCAAGCCCGGCCCCAACAAGGCGGCTTCCCCTTCCCCAACGGGTTTGCCAAACCGCAGGATCAGGGCGCGCTCCTGAGGTTTCACCGTAAAGATACCGGAACATAGAAACGCCACGGCCAGGAAAACCATGGCGAACTTCACAAGCACAAAGCTGCTCTTCAGTGCCTCGGCCAACGCCTGCGTGCGCGCCTCTTCCGCCTCGGCGGGGCCAATGGCCGAGATTACCGGCCTGGGTGCCTGGGCCGAGGCTTCTTGCTGCGGATGGTTGGGTGAATCACTCATCGCTGCCTCACTATTTGCGGTCCGTGGGATTCACGTTTTTCAACAGGTCAAAGGGCGGCGTATTTTGGTCCAGGATCAGCGTGGATTTTTCCTTCAGGGATTGCTCCAGCGCGCCCAGCTTGAGCAACAGGATGGCCAGGTCCGGATTCTTCTGAAACACCTCGAACGCCCGGGCCGCTTCCGCATCGCCTTCGCCCCGGATGCGCGTGGCTTCCGCCTCGGCTTCCGCAAGGATTTTATCCCGGTCGCGATCCGCCGTGGTGCGAATCTCAATGGACTTGGATTCGCCCTCGCCCTGGAACTGCTGGACGAGCCGCTGGCGTTCCGCCTGCATCCGGTCAAACACCTTCTGGGTGATGCTTTCTGGCAACCCGAGCCGCTTGATGCCTAAGAACTGAACTTCCACGCCGTATCGCGTGGTGGCCTCGCCGCGCACCTTCTGGAGAATTTCATTTTCAATCTCCGTGAACTTGAGCTGCTTGGGATCGGTGTTGATGAAGTCGCTGAAGGCATGCTGGCCGATCACTTCATTCTTCTTGCTGCGGATCAGGCCCTCCAGGCTGTGCTCGGCTTCGCTGATGGAGCCGTTGGCAAAGCTGGGGAAGAACACGGCGGGATTCGCAATCGTCCACCCGGCGTACACCGTCACCAACAGATTCCGGCCATCCTTGGTCAGGGTTTCCTCGAACTTGCTCTCGTAATTCTGCACGCGTTTATCCAGCTTGGTGACCTGCTGAATGGGCCACGGCCACTTGAGCTTGAACCCGGCATTGGTGTATTCGCGCGTCACCGCGCCAAAGGTGGTCACCACCGCGACTTCCGTCTGACGCACTTGGAAGGCGAACAGCAGCAAGATAAAAACCAGCATCAGCACGAGGCCGACGGCTAAGTTGATACGATTTCTGGTCATAACAAATATTGTTTATTTTTTTGCCGGCGGGAGGGGCACATCGAGCAAATCCGCCCGCACTTTGTCCTCAAGGTTCAAGATCACCACGTCGTCCGTGTTCGTGGTGGCAATGACATATTTGCGCGCATTGGCCAACCCTTTGGCCATGGCCTGCATGTAAGCGCGCTGGGTAAAGACATTCGTCGAGGCCTTGTACGCGATGATCTTATTGTCGAATTGCGCAGCGGTGGCCGCGGCACCGGCCTTGGTGCGCTCGCGATACGCCTCCGCCTCCCGCGTCAGCCGGATGGATTCCGCCTTGGCCATCGGCACGGTGCGCGCCTGATATCCCTGCGCCCGCAGAATTTTAGCTTCCTTCTCCTGCTCGGCAGCCACCACGGCCTCATACGCGCTGGCGATCTTCACCGGCGGATGAATCCCTTGCAGCCCCACAAATATAATATGCACGCCGAACTGCATTTCGTTGGCCCGAGCCTGGATGCGCGCCAGCAAATCCACGGCGGCCTTCTCGCGTCCAGCGGTCATGATGTCATTAATGTCCACGCTCACCAGATAACGCACCACTTCGCGGGTCGCGACTTTCTCCAGCAACGCGCCCGCATCCGTGTAATTGGTCGCCCACGCCAGCAGGTTGGTAATCTGATATTGGACGGGAATATTGACGGTGAGCAAATTGACCGGCACGGCTTGGGTGTCTTCTGTCCCTGGGGTGCTGGAAACATTCTGCTCGCGGCTGGCCACCAGCATGTTCAACTCTTCCTCGTAATGGGGCACGGACCACAAAATTGCCTTTTCATCCTCGTCATGCGCGCCGGCGGTGAACCCGACTTGGAACGACTGGATCCGGCGGGTTTGATGGCGATACACAATATCCATCGGCCACGGCAGCTTGAAGTGCGGTCCCGGCTCCATGATCGCGCTGGAGGTCACCGGCTTGCCGAAGCGTTCCAGAATGGCCTGCTCGCCGGCATCAATGATCACCACGCTGGTGGAAAGCCACAGCAGCAGCACTTGCACCAACAGGAACCAGCCCAAATACTGCCGCAGGAACTGGTAAAACCAGGTTTCCGACACCTTGAACCCGAACTGATAATCCAAGGCGTGCGCCGCCGTGGTGAAAATGCCTTCCGGCTGGCCGAGCAACCCCACCAGACGGCTATCATACAATAGCCGCGCCTCCTGGCCTTTGACGCGTGGGCGGTACACCTCCAGCAACAGCCCCACCAGATTCTCCGCCGCCATCAAGGCCAGCACCACCGCCAGCCCATACGCCAGATAGAAGTCCGCCTTGAGAAATCCCACATACACCAGCAGCACGCCCAGCGCTACCACCGCGCACAAATAGGCGCTTAATAACAGGTACGCCGCACCGGGTCGCAACAGCCGTTGCTTTTCCAAACGTGCGATGCTGGAGGCAAACCGCCCCAGCAGGAACAACACCAGGAAACCCAATCCCCAGAGGCACAGCGCCACCACCGGCTCCTGAATTGACGTCCCCTGCCCTTGCTGCACCAGCGGATACGACTTGGTCAACCAATACCATAGCCACCAGGCGCCGCCCGCCTGCACCGCCAGCAGCAACAGGGAAAACGCGGGGAGAAGATAGCGCTCGAACTGCTCCAGGGCGCGCCGTGCCGGGAATAACTCGGCCTCATTACTGCGGAACAACGCGGAATCCTTGGACTTGCGGGCCAACTCCTCCAGATCCAGCCGTTCCAGCCGCTCGTTCTCTTCCAGGCGCATCTGGAAGAAACTGAACAGGCACGCCAGGAAGCCCACCGCCAGGAAGATCACCCCGGCCTGGCCCGCAAACGAACCGGAATAGCGCGCCACGGCAAAGCCGCCGAGCGACGCCAGTAACAGCGCCACGCAATTCACCAATCCGTTTGTTCGGATGTTTCGTTCCATTATTTCACAAAATAACCATGCGATCACTTCAACTCAGGACAACTCACGGTCCTCAAACAACCACAGCGCCACCGCCAGGGTCGCGCCGCTATAACACACCGCATAAACGAGTCCCTTGCCCACGTACGCCCACAGGCCCGGCACCACTTTTTCGGTTTCCATTACATCAGCGACCCAGAATGATTGCCAGTTTGGGACCGCCGTGTAAAGCAATGATGTCCACCAACTTCCTTCCCGGCCAAACAGGTGCGGGGACATCAGCCCCAGCAGGAACAACGCCGAGCAGATCGCCAGCGTGGCCACCATTTCAAAGCGCGTCGAGCACGCCAGCGCCAGCGCCGCCAGCGTCCACACCGCAAACAAAATCAACAACCCCGCCGGCACCATCCGCCAATCCACCCCCGTGGCAAACGCCTGCAACTTCCCCTGCGCGCTAATGAAATTAATCGCCACAAACCCCACCGTGCCGGTCACCAACAGGCACAACACCGTATCCGAGACGAACGGGCGGCGCAGGAAGAAATTGCTTAACCCGCCCAAAACGTAAGCCACCGCAAACGCGGCTCCCCACAACGCGAACCCCAGCGTATCGGCATTCCCATACGCATCATAGGCCATGCGGCTGGCCAGCAACGCCGCCAGCAAACTCAGATACATCAGCACCGCCAGAGCCAACGCCAACCCCGCGTACTTGGCCAGCAGGAACTGCACCCGGCTGACCGGCTTGGATAACACCGCCAGCGCCGTGCCCGAGCGGATTTCCCGCGCGAACGACGCCGACGCGCTGAGCACCGCCCCCAGCAACCCCGTCAGCAACATCACCGCCAGCACACTATCCTTCACCATCTTGGGGTCATCCCCAAAGCCAAAATACGGCACGCACGACAAAAACACCTCAAACAAAGCAGCGGCTGTCACCAGCAGCAGAAAAATCGGCTGCCGGATCAACTCCATGAACGCATTACTGGTAATGGTCAAAAACTGCCGCATCGCATGATTGTTCCGTTTTCGTTAGACAACGCCAACCGCATTCTGTTTAAAACATTTTTCCCCTCAGAGCAAGCTAAAGAAACTCAGCAACGGGCGTAGCCGCCAAGGTAACGAGGCGGCCCATTCCGCAATCCGCAATCCGCATTCAGCAATTCCCCAGGTCCGTCTCCTGACCTCGACGGCTACGGGCAACAGTTTCCGCCTTTTATCTGGGGCCCCCTCCACCGTGTGATCCAGTAACCCTGAAAGACGCCTTTCCGGAGGTCTTGCCTCTTTCCCCTCATGACCACTTCGGCTAAACTCTGCCAATCCCATTCGGGATTGGAACCCCAAACCCAGCCACCCTGAAAGCGCTTGCAGCAATGGGGACGGCGGAAATTTTGGAGTGCGGTGGCAACTGCCGGGGGAACAGGGGCGGCAGGCGACACCGCTTTGAATTTCAACCGTCCAGCCGTGATCTTTCAGCCACTCCACTATGCGACACAGGTTCAGAAATTGAAGTTTGGACGACAACAGGAGGATTGGCACATCCATCCAAAGCGGCGTCGCGGCCCCTTCACCCTGCCTTGCCGCACGCACTCCAAAAAACGTCACCTAACGCTCAGCCACCACCACCGCCACTACCCGAAAACCGATATCGATGCTCCGACAATCAGGCGTGAAGTCGCAACGGCGCGGGGATAACTCAGGATTTTGGGGATGAATCCTCCGGTTTGGTTCGCAAGGCCCGGAGTTGCTCACGCAGGACGGCGGCCTGCTCTACGTCAAAAACTGCTCGCCGTGCCACCAGAACACCGGCTTGGGACAACCCCCAATGTACCCCCCGCTGGCCGGTTCCGATTGGGTTAACGCGCCGGGACCGGATCGCTTGATACGCATCGTCTTGCACGGATTGCATGGTCCCATCACGGTCAAAGACGCGACGTTCAACAACATCATGGTGCCGTGGAAAGATTTTCTTAAGGACGAGGAAATTGCCGCCCTGCTGACCTATCTCCGGCGCAACCAGAGTTGGGGCAACACGGCCCCGGCGGTAACCCCAGCGCGGGTGACGGAAATCCGCCAGGCTGAAACCGGTCGTGACGGGCCTTGGACGGCAGAGGAACTGCTGAAAATCCCCGCCGACAAACCGTGATGGCCCGCGGTTCAATTTGCCCCCACCGATGTCGGCTATATCTACGGTCTCCGCAGCGCCAGAATCAGCGCGTTCACCGTGTTGATGATGGTGCCCACTTCCCATTGGGTCGGGGGATCGCTGGCGGTGATTTCCATCGTCGCCACCCCGTTGCTGTTCGCGCTGCTGTTGTTGAGGACGTTATTGATGGCGTCCGCCAAATTCTGCGCGCTGATCTCGCCCATCGGCCCTTGCTGGCCGGGCTGGCCATCATTGCCTGGGGGACCTTGCGGTCCGGGCGGCCCCGGCGGCCCGGCGGGGATGTCGTTGATTCTCGCGTCCAGCCCGTTGAATTGCTGGCGGAGTTCTTGTGCGTCGAGCGGCGTTCCCTCGACCGGTTTATTCGGATCAAATGACATAAAAAGAAAGGATTAAGGATTAAGGATTAAGTTAAGACCCATTCAGCGGCTGCGGGCGAGTGAGGGTAGCGGCCATCCCTCCGGTGCTCACCCGCAGCCGGGTTGGTTTCATGGTTCATGGATTAGGAGGTCACGGCGATCCGAATGATCGTTGACCAATCCCCGTTGGGCACGTTCTTATCCGAGAACCGCGCCCGATATTCGCGTGTCTCCGCCGTGTTCGCCACCAGGAGGGGACGCGCATCCACGTAGGGCGAGTGCGTGGTGGTATCCAATCGCTCCCAGGCCCCGCCGTTGCGGCGGCTTTCCAGCAGCACAGCCTCGTGGCCATACTTGACGAACCGAATGCTGATGTTTTGCTGCGTCTCGCCCGACACAATCTTTACCGTCATGCTGGGAGCCAGATAGAGGGCGGCGTCCTCGCGGGCCAGAATCAGCAAATCCTGCCCGATGGTGTCCGTATAGGCGCTTTTCCCTTTGATGACGCGCACCAGTTCGTACACCCGCGTCAACGTGCCGGGGGCCACGGGCGCCACCCCCGTGGGCAGCGCCGGAGCGGTGAAGACCGGCAGCACGATCGGGTCCGTGCCCAGACCGTGCGCGGCCGCTTCCTCCGCCTTCGTCACCGCCATGCTGAACACCCGGGCGGAGTTGACCCATGCGTCCAGCACATAGTGCAGGAACTTGCAGCCCGCCACCACGGCGTCCACCTCCGCCTGCACCAGGCCCAGCGGGGTCACATAGCCGGGCGCTTTGCGGATGAAGTTATCCAGCCACACCGTTTGATCGCTGATGCGACTGGGATAGTACGGTTGTTTTTTCATTTTGTTGCCTTTGTTTGGTTGTTTTTGTTTTACCGACATTGCTCCGGCGAGCGGATAGCTCCAACCCGTGTTGTAGCAGACCGCAACGCTATTGTAACGCGGTGGCCAGGGGTTACTCATAATGCCCATGCCTCCTTTCCGGCGGTCCGGTTCACCCGTCCGCCTTCGCTTGCCTGCGTCGCCGCAATAAATTCAGGATTTTTCATAATCAATGGTGGCTTTCCAACGTTTAAGGCCTGCGGGAAACCAGTTTCCGACGGCGGAAAATGGTTCCTTGGCTGCTTGAAAAGGTTTCCGGGCGTCTGAAAACGTTTCCTTGGCTGCTGGGAACGATTTCTTGGCGTCCGAAAATGGTTTCCCGGCTGCTTGGAAAGGTTTCCGGGCGTCCGAAAACGATTCCTTGGCTGCTGGGAACGATTTCTTGGCGT
>JBAXGN010000105.1 GCA_037139415.1 Verrucomicrobiota bacterium
CAGCCGCCCAAAATCCTGCGCGCCTTAGTCTCAGCTTGAAAGCTCATTGGAATTACTGGCCTCCAGCCCACTTGGGCTGCTGCTTCAGGTGGAACAGCATCTCGCCAGCCTTGGGCACAAGCAGGACGCCTTCCGCCTCGCGGTTGGCATAGGTTTCCGGGTTGATGGTTTTCGGATCACGGTATCCCATGTTGATTTTGCGGCAAACCGACTCGGGAATACCGGTGGCCAGGGTTACTTTGGCCCGGCATTTTTCCACGCCATTCTCAAAGGCGCCAATCCCGCGCACGTGGGTGGAGTGAGCGATGACGCCCCAAGGATAGTGTTTGAACTTGTCCCATTGCTTGAGGAAGTAATCACGGCAGTGATAGCCGATCTCCTCGATCAACCGGCCATGCGCAAGGGATATCTCGGTGATGTGCGGCGCATAAATGATGAGTTCCCCGCCGTCCGCCAGCACTGGTTCCAGCTTGTACATGCATTTGCCGCCGGTCCACAATTCATCATACATCTTGGGTGCGCAGGAGAGAATGGTATGGAACGGCTTGTCATTATAGACAATGTGCAGTTGCCGGGAAAGTTCGCTGGCGGCGTCCCAAGCCCCTTCCGGTGTGCCGGCATACAACCCCGCGAGGTCCTTGCCCTCGACCACCATCGCGAAACACAACTTCGGCACCGTAACGAGCGCGCCGGCTTTGTCCACCACCCGGCGCACCGGGGTCCATTTATTACCAATGATCATCGGGTTGGTGACCACGGCGCCCAGCCAATGGAAGAAATTGAGGATTTGCGGGCCGCCCACGCCGGGGAACAGGTACTTGTTGCCGCCCGAGAACCCCACCACTTCATGCGGAAACACCGGTCCGACGATGATGACTTGGTCGTATTCAAATAACAGCTTGTTCACCTCGACCGGCACTTCCATGGAGAACAATCCACCCGTCAACTCCGTGACATCCTCACGCGTCAGCGTCCCCACCAGCTTCAACGCCTTGGGATTATCCCATTCATGGTTGAAGAAACGGACGGATGAATACACCGACTTGTGTTCCGCTTCGGTGATCTCAAGGCGTTCACAGATGGCCTCCTCGCTCATCGCGATATGCGTACCGAGCGCCACCAGGATGTCCAGATTTTTTGCCACCTTGCCGATTTGCGCATGGATGGCTTTGAACATCATGCCCACCGGCGCGGTGCGGGTGGCGTCCGGGATGATTAACAGGACTTTTTTGCCCTGATAGGCCCCGGATGGCAACGCCTTGGCAACCACCTCGGCGGCCTGGGCCGGGGTGACCTGATGATTGGCGGGAGAGGAGCTGGCTAGTAGTGATTTCATAATGAATATTTTAAATTGTAAATTGCAAATTGCAAATTGCTAAATTGGGTTTCCAACCGATTGCCGACGAGCGGAACGGGGGATGCTTTTGACCGTTGCCACCGAGCCGCCGATGATCCGACTTAACTGCACACACTCATCCAGCATTTCAGTGATTTTCTTTTCGGGCAAAAGTCCTGCAATGACGGTAAAACGCAACCAGCCCCGAGTCTCCCGAAGTTCTTTCAATGCAATGCTCAGTTTATGCGCAAAATCGGCGCGGCTTTCCGCTGCACAGCCTTCGTCGTAATTAGGCGGCGCAGCGGTTCCACAACGGACGAGTTGGCCGGCCACATGCCGGCCAAGTCGGGTATCTGGCAACGCATCAACAACTTTCCCCACTCTGGCCGCAAACTGCCATAAGCGTACGGAAAGTTCTTCAGGCGTCATATCGTTCCTTCAATTTACAAATTAAAAATTTTCAATTTTCAATTTTCAATTGATTTTTTGCCCGGTCTTAGATCGTCTGGCAAAGGAATCCGCCATCCACGCGGATATCCGATCCGGTTACAAAGCTGCTCGCCTTTTGGCTGGCCAGGAAAACTGCGGCACCGACGAGTTCGCTGGCTTCGCCGAAACGGTTCATCGGGGTATGTCCCCAAATCTGGCGGGTGCGATCCGTCGGGGTATTGTCGTCGTTAAAGAGCAACTTGCGATTCTGGTCCGCCGGGAAGAAGCCGGGGGTGATGGTGTTGACGCGCACGCCGAAGGGCGCCCACTCACGGGCGAGGAACCGGGAGAGGCTCAGCACGGCGGTCTTCGACGCGGAATAAGAAACCACACGCGAGAGCGGCAGATGCGCAGAGACGCTGGCAATGTTGATGATGCTGCCCTTCTTGGCCTTCACCATCGCAGGCCCGAATACCTGGCATGGGAAAAACGCCCCAGCCACCAGGTTCAAATCAAAGTTACGGCGCCAGTTCTCGATCGGGATATTCTCAAACGGATTATCCGGCGTCACCGTCACCTTGGGATCGTTACCGCCGGCGGCGTTGAGCAGAATGGTGGGCACTCCGAGAGTCTGGGTGATGGCTTCCCGGGCTTTTTCCAAGCTCTCTTTTTCCATGGCATTGGCCGCAAACGCCTTGGCTTTACCGCCTTTATCGTTAATCTGCTTCGCCCGCGCTTCCGCCGCTTCCAAGCGCAGGTCCAGCACCGCCACCGTCGCTCCGGCGCAGGCAAATCCTTCGGCAATCGCGCCCGCGAGCACGCCACCCGCGCCAATCGCCACCGCTACTTCTCCGTTCAAATCAAACAAGTTCATAATAATTTCCAATCTATCGTTAAGGTTTTTCCCGTGAACAATAATCCACGGGTTGGCGCCATACGCCATGCGTTAGTGTGCCAAAAGAAGTCTTTCGGACAAGCAGAATATTTACCCCGGATCCTTCGGAACGCGTCCGCCAATAAGTCGCGCAATTCGGCGAAATGCGCGTGCCGTTAAATCATAACGCGCCGATTTGGCTTCGCCACCGATCAATTCAAGACGACACCGCGACGAATGTAGGTGGGTTCATCGAGGTCTTCGCCTTGCACAATGGTCGGCTCGCTTTTTTCAAAGCGGCCTCGGGAAATGATGTCCAGCGGAAGTTGCCCTTGCAGCGTATTGGCTTTTTTCCGACGGGCCCGCGTGGGTTGCTGATTCTTCAGCAGGGCGGCGGCACGCTCCGGCGGCATGCCGGGCGCGGGCGCGACAAAGCGGGCCGGTGACCGCGTCACCGGTCGGTGCTGCACATCCGTATCCACTTCGGCAGAAATGTTTTCAGGCTCACCTGGCGGCGGCATGGGTGCGGACTCGGAAGCAACTGGATTGAGCATCGGCGCAGGCTCCGTGGCACCACCGCCAAAACGGGAAGCAATCAGCGTGACGGACAACCGGCCTTTCATGCCAGGGTCCACGGCGGCACCCATGGCTTGACGCGCACCTTCCGCCACCCGGTTGATCTGTTCCATCAGGCGGTTAATCTCCCCCATGGACATATCATCACCACCGACAAAGCTGACCAGAATGGCGTCCGCACCCGCAATGGCCTGGCCGCCATCCAGCAGCAGGTGACTCAGGAGCTTTTCCTGAATCTCCCGCGCGCGGTTTTCGCCGGAGGCTTCCACGGTGGCAATGGCGCTCTCGGCGTGTTTGCCATCGGTCACACTTCGCAAGTCAGCGACATCGAGCTTGATCAGCGCCGGACAGGTGAGCAGCCGCCAGATGCCCCGCACGCCCTCGCACAAGAGCCCGTTCATGATTTGGAAGGCATCCTGCAGGCTTGTCTTTTCATCCACCAACTTGAAAATTTTCTGATTGGGGATGCAGATGACGCTATCCGCCTCCGCCTTGAGCTGATGGAGGCCCAGGGTGGCCTGACGGGAACGGCGGCTGCCCTCGAACTCGAAGGGCAGCGTGACCACGCATAATACCAGCGCACCAGCCGATTTGGCCGCACGCGCCAGCACCGGACTCACACCCGTGCCCGTACCGCCACCCAGTCCCGCCACAATAAAAACAATGTCCGCCCCCGTACAAAGGGTTTTGAGCCGCGCCTCGTCTTCCAAGGCAGCGGCGCGCCCCACGTCGGGATCACCCCCAGCTCCCATGCCACGACTCAGGTTCTTGCCCAATAAAACTGGCTGTGCCTGGCTGGCCTCTTTCAATGCCTGGGCATCGGTATTCAGCACGGCCAGACCGACGCCGGCAAGGCCCTCGCCCGCCAGACGCTGGACGGCGTTGCCGCCGCCGTTGCCCACGCCAAAGACGCGGATATTGAGAGCGGCTTTCACGATCGCGGGAGAAATATCACATGGGTCACTCATAAGCACCTCGTAATTCGGTTCATCGGCGGAAGATCGGGCCAAACGCTTCCTTGAGTTTTTGGGTAATCCCGTTTGGACGGCTCTTTTTCTGCTGGAACGAGCCGAACTTCACCAGGCCGATGCCGGCGGAAAATTCGGGCTGGTCGAGCGCTGACTTGATGCCGCTGATCGAGCTGGTTTTACCGATGAACGTCTGGACCTGGAAAATGCTCTGGGCCAAATTTTGCACCTGCGGGATGCGCGCGCCGCCGCCGCACAGGAACACGCCGGCCCGGAGGTAATCCAGCAGCCCGTTTTGCGCCAGGTCCATTTCGATCAGTTGAAAAATTTCCTCGACGCGCGGCCCCATAATGCGGTGCAGGTGTTCGAGGTTGATGACCTTGGCGGGCAGCCCGATTTCACTTTCGATAGAAATGGTCTGACCTTTGAGATCGGGCGGCATGACGGCGGCTCCGTGGGACAGCTTGAGCTGTTCAGCCCGGCCCATCGGCACTTTGAGGCCATAGGCAAGATCGTTGGAAACGTGGTCGCCCCCCACGGCCAGCACGGCGGCATGTTTGACAATCCCATCGGCATAGAGCACGTACTCGGTCACTCCGCCGCCGATATCAATCACCAGGGCACCCACCTCTTTTTGCTCGGCGGTCAGCACGGCAAGCGCGGAAGCCAGCCCGTTGAACACGACGGCATCCACATCCAGTTGCAATCCCTTCACGGTGCGGATGGCATTTTGAAAACGATTGGCGTTACCATGAATCACATGGACATCCACCTCGAGGCGCGAGGCGTACATGTCCACCGGGTTGGTCACCCCTTCCTGGCCATCCACAATGAAATGCTGCCGGATGGCGTGGATGGTGGCGTCGGTGGCAGGAATATTGATGACCTTGGCGTTCTTGATGACGTCCTCGACATCCTCCTTGGTAATGGACCGGTCGGCAGACAGGATGGGATGGACGCCACGGTTGGTGAAGCCGCGCACATGACTGCCGGTCACGCCCAGATAGACGCTGCGAATTTCCGCGTCCGACATCTGTTCGGCCTCGACGATGGCGGCGCGAATATCCTCGGCGGCCTGGGCGGCATCAATCATCTCGCCCTTGCGGACGCCACGCGATTTGGCCTGGCCGACGCCAATGATGTTCAGCGCGCCGGCGTCGTTGATTTCACCGACGACGGCGCATACCTTGGAAGTGCCGACTTCCAAGCCAACAATGACTGAGGAGTTATCAAACATTTTTCCGTTTGGGGGTTGGGCGAACAGGTTTGACGGATTTGGCGGGCACCGGAACCACCGCGCTGGCGTCCACCACGGTGAACGGCACGTTATTGGCCACGGAGAGATCAAGATTGGCGAGGGACTTGCCGCGTTGCCGCGCATAATCATGCGCGACCCGCCAGCGGCGCAATTGCACCTCCAGACGATCGGAGCCAAACACCACCCGGCACCCCTGGCCGGTGGTCAGGGTCATGACTTCCGGCGAGGCCAGATCAATCCAGCGCACATCCACCAGCCCAGCCATGGGTGAGCGTTCAAATTCAGTCAGCAAACGCAACGCCGCCTTGACGGGCAAGGATTCCACCGGGCGTCCGGGCCGCAGTTCAGCGTGGTTTACTCCGGTTAAAATCGGCAGGAATTCGTTGGTGGCCGCCCAGGGGATCGCCCGCTGCTGCGGGCGCACCGGCAGCATCACAAACCCCTTTTCGTCCAGCGTGTACAAGGCCTGATCGCGAACCCCGGGGCCAAGCGGCTGCAAAATTTGGGCGATGGGCTGGCGTTCAGTGATGCGGATGCGCAAGGTTTGCGGCAGCACCCGTTCGACGGCGACACTCTGAATCATGGGCACCAATTCCAGATCGCGTTTGACCCGCGGCAAATCCAACCCGAAGAGATTCATCCCCACCTGCACACCAGCCCAGCGGCGCAATTGGTCCTGCGACAGCACACCGTCGGTTTCCACGCTGATGGAATGAATGGCAAACGATTCATTTTCATACACCCAGCGATCCAGCATCCACGCACCGCCGCGCCACATCAGGAACACGACGAATAGCGTGCCAAAGGTGAGACCCATAGCCATGGAAGCAAAACGCACCCGGGTCGCGCGCGCCTGTGCGGCGCTGAGTTTCACGTCGAGCACATTATGATGCTCGAACCGGCGATTTTTTGCTTTGCGATTAAATGGCCACATAAGGAAATTTTGTCCGTCGTTTTAGCACGCGGGCGCCAGGCTGCGATGCAGTGCCAGTTCCACCATCCGCTGGCAGAGCGTGGGGTAATCCATCCCCGCCGCCGCTGCGGCTTTGGGCAACAGGCTGGTCTCGGTCATGCCCGGCAGTGTGTTGACCTCCAAGACCATTGGCTGCCCCTGCCCCGTCACCATCACGTCCACACGCGCGTAATCGCGCCCCCCGATGGCATGGAACGCGCCGAGGGCCGCGTCCTGGATGCGCCGCGTCAACTCCGCCTCAAATTCGGCCGGGCAAAAATAATCCGTCGCGCCGGGAGTGTATTTGTTCGCGTAATCGTAGCCGCCGGTTTTGGGCCGCACCTCGACCACCGGCAGGGCCTGGTTGTCCAAAATGCCCACCGTGGTTTCCCGGCCAATCACCCGTTCTTCAACCAGCAACACCGAATCATAACGGAAACCGCGCGCCAAGGCGGCGCGCCACTGGGTTTGCTCCTCCACGAAGCTCAGCCCCACACTGGAACCCTGGCGCACGGGCTTGACCACCACCGGCGGTTGCCACCCTTGCGGCCAGGCTGCCTCGAGCGTTTTGACCAGGCAGCCCTTGGGCGTAGGCACTCCGGCACTGATGCATTTCTGTTTGGTGGCCACCTTGTCAAAAGCGACCCGGCTGGCCTCAATCCCGCAGCCGGTGTACGGCACACCGAGCTTTTCCAGCTCAGCTTGAACCGTGCCGTCCTCGCCGTAGGTTCCGTGCAAGGCCAGGAACGCCACGTCCGTATTGGATTCCAACGACCATTGGCCGGGTCGGGCATCCACCTCCTGCACTTCATGCCCGATTGAACGCAGCGCATTCGCCACGGCCTGGCCGGTGCGCAAGGACACTTCCCGCTCGGCGGAAGGTCCCCCGAGCAACACCGCGATATGCAATTTGTCAGTCATAACGTTATTGGTGATAAATCATTCTCCGATAATTTCCACTTCGGTTTCCAACTCGATGCCGCGCGCCGACCGGGCGCGCTGCTGAATCAGTTCTATTAAAGCGAGGACATCCTGGGCAGTGGCCTGGCCGTCATTCACGATGAAATTCGCGTGAACATCCGACACCACGGCACCACCCACCCGGGCGCCTTTCAACCCCAGTTCGTCAATCAATTTGCCGGCGGGGATGGCCGCGGGATTTTTGAAAATGCAACCGGCGCTGGGTTGGCGGGGCTGGGCGCGCCAACGTTTGCGATTGCTCTCGCGCAGGCGCTCCGCGATGTGTGGGCGCGACGACGGCTCGCCCTTGAGCACCGCGCCCAAGGCCAAATGATTCTTGAACAGCGGGCAGCCGCGATACTCCACATTCACTCCCGACGCCGGACGCTCCGTCACCCGTCCGTCATGGTCCATCAAACGGATTTGCTCGACCACCTCGAACAGCCAGTGCCCCATGGCTCCGGCATTCATGCGCATCGCCCCGCCCAAACTGCCGGGAATCCCCTCCAGAAACTCGAGTCCGCCCAGTTCGTGATCGCGGGCGAGGTTGGCGATTTGTTTCAATCCCGCACCCGCGCCGCAACGCAGGCGTTGTTCCACGACCTCGATGCGGCTGAAATTGGGATGCGCCAGCGAAATGACCATTCCCCGTACGCCCTGATCTTTCACCAGCAGATTGGAACCGCGCCCCAACATTCGGAAGGGAATTCCTTTCGCCTGGCAGAACAGCAGCACCGCCGCGAGATCGCTCTCGGAAGTGGGTTCCACGTAAAAGTCGGCCCGGCCACCCACCCGGAACGTGGTTTTGCGCGAGAGCGGCTCGTCACGCCGTAACACGCATTCCGGCGACAACTTCGCAAGCAGTTCAGCATGTAATTGATCGGTCGCCACAGGAATCGCGCGACGTAATTCACTGGCCAGCGCGTGCGCGGTCACAGTGATGTCCGCACCCGCGCCCAAAAATATCACCACATCCCCCGGTTGCATGGCGGCCCGCACCTGGCGGCGCAGTTCCTCGAATCCGGGAACATGGCTTGCATCCACTCCGCAAGCCCGGATTTCTGCGGCCAGGTGCGCGCTGGTCACGCCGGGAATCTCCGGTTCGCTGGCCGCATAAATATCACCAATCCAAAGTTTATCCGCCCCGGCAAAACACGTGCGAAATTCCGGCAGCAGATGCAGAGTGCGGGTGTAGCGATGCGGCTGGAAAGCGACCAGGAGCCGGCGTCCCCCCAGCGATTGAAGGGCGCGCAGCGTGACCCGGATTTCGTTGGGATGATGCCCGTAGTCATCAAACACGCGGAACCTGGCATCGCGGAACAATTCCTGTTGCCGCCGCGCCGCCCCGCGAAACTCTGCAATCACCGGCGCAATGCGTTCCGGGGGATAGCCGAGTTGATGCAGGAGCGCAATGGCAGCGGTGGCGTTGGCGATATTATGTTCGCCGATCAGGCGCAGATGAAAATCACCCAACCGCAAACCGTTGTGCCACACTGTAAACGCGGAAGCATACTCGGAACCAATGCCGGGCGATGGCCGCCGCTCAATTCGATAAGCCGCCAAAGCGTCAAAGCCATACGAAACCGCTCCCGTCCGCTGCGCCAGCAAAACCGCCAACCGCGTATCATCCGCGCAGAATACCACGCACCCCGGAGTCTGCGCGGCAAAAGCGTCGAATTCACGGCAAATCGCATCCAGATTCGCAAAGTGATCCAGATGCTCCGCGTCCACATTCAGAATAATGGCGTGTTGCGGACGGAAATCGCGCAAGGTGCCGTCGCTTTCGTCGGCCTCGATGACAAACCAGGGCGCCGGACCGGACGCCGGCGCGGGGGCAAACCGTCCGTGCTGCGCCAATTGCGGGACCAGCCAACCCACCGCGTAACTGGCCGGCGGACCAAGCTGCTCCAGCGCAAACGCCAGCAGGGCGCTGGTAGTGGTTTTACCATGCATTCCGGCGACACAGATGCCGCGTTGCCGCTGTAATAACGCCGCCAACAGATGCGCGCGCCGCACGGTGGGAATGCCCAGCGCCTGCGCCCGCACCAATTCCGGATTGTTCGCCCGCACCGCCGCGGTGCAGGCCACGAGCACCGGACGTTCCGACTCCAGCCGTCCGGCGTCATGCCCCAATTCAAGCCGCGCGCCACGCGCGCGAAGCTGCTCAATCTCGGGATTGACCTGCAAATCCGAACCCGCCACCTGGTGGCCAAGGTCCAGCAACAGGTGTCCCAGCGCGCTCATGCCGCACCCGCCGGCCCCCACCAAATACACCACGCTTCCCTGCCCCGCCGCGTCGAGCAGGTTGCTGATTTGAGATGGCGTCAGCGGGTTCATGTGGCCACGGTGGTGGATTCAAGCCGGGCACCCGCCACGGCGGAAAAGTTGAATTGCCCGCCATGCAATTGCTTCAGGCGCGCCAACATCTGATCCGCGATCACCCCGGCAGCGTCAGGCTTATGCCACTGGCCGACCGCCTCCGCCATGCGGGCGTGTGCCGCCGGATCGTGCGCCAGCGGTTCGAGCAACGCCAGCAGGCGCGCGGGCGTGGCGGATTTTTGTTCCAGCAAACTGGCCGCGCCGGTATCCGCAAACGCGCGCGCATTAAAATATTGATGATTGCCCGCCGCAAACGGAAACGGAATCAACACGGCGGGCAGGCGCATGGCGGCCAGTTCCGCCTGCGAGGAAGCCCCGGCGCGGCTGATGGCCACCGTGGCGGCGCCGAGCGCGCACTCCATGCGATCCAGGAATTGCCAGACCACCGCGTCCAGTTGGCGCGCCGCATAGGCCGCCCGCACCTTTTCATAATCCTGAACGCCGGCCAGATGCGCGAACTGCCAGCCGGGCAAGCGTTCTTTTAGAAAATCCAATGACGCAATCACCAATTCATTAATACCCGTCGCCCCCTGGCTGCCCCCCATCACCAGCAGCACCGGACGCTCGGCTTTCAGGCCCAGCCGGCGGCGTGACTCCCCGGGTTCGCCGGCTCGGAACTGCGGACGCACCGGCGTACCCACCACCTGCGCGCGAGCCAACCGTTGCGCCGTCGCGGGAAACCCGACGAACGATTGATGCACAAAACGGGCCAGCCAGCCATTGGCCCGGCCCGGGATGGTGTTGGACTCGTGCAAGAACGCGGCCGCGCCAAACTTCCGCCCGGCATGCACCGGCGGCGCGCTGGTAAAGCCGCCCATGGCCAGCACCGCCTGGGGTGGCCGTTGGCGAAAGAGCCGGACCGCCAGACGATAGGATTGCCAGAAGCCCTTGAAAAATTGCAGGTACCGATGGTCCGTCATCCCAACGGCGGGCAACGTATGCACGGTAATCCCGTCCACGCCTTTCACCGCCTCCTGATCCACTTCCTTGGGGGAAATCAGCGCCAGCACCTCACACCCGCGCGCCCGCAATTCGCCCGCCACGGCCAGACCGGGGAACAAATGCCCACCGGTGCCACCGCAGGCGATGGCCACAAGGGGTTTGGAGGAGCGATGGCTCATTCAAGAAACCGGGGTAATCGGAATGGGTTCGTTGGCTAACGCGTCTTCGGTTGGGTTCACCGTCCCGCCCGCCTGTCGCGCCACGCTGAGCAGAATGCCCATGCTCGCCAGCATCACGAGCAAACTAGACCCGCCATAACTGATGAAGGGGAGCGGCAAGCCCTTGTTGGGCAGCACATCAGTGACGACCCCAATATTGATGAACGCCTGCAGACAGACCAGCAGCGTGATGCCCGCCGCCAGGAACGTGCCAAAATCATCGCTCGCCCGCCAGGCGATGAACATGCCACAAGCGAGAATCACCAGATAGCCCAACACAATGCCCAGAGTGGCGACAATTCCCAGCTCCTCACCAATGATGGTGAGAATGAAATCCGTGTGGTGCTCCGGCACAAAACCGAGCTTCTGCCGGCTGTCCCCCAACCCCAGCCCTTCGGCGCCGCCCGAGCCCAGCGCGATGATGCCTTGATAGGTCTGATAGCCCGTGCCGTCCATGTGCTGCTCCGGATAGAGCCACGCCATCACGCGCGCGCGCCGCACTGGATTGCTCCAGATGGCGGCGCCCAGACCGAGGCACACCAGCAGCACCACGGGCAAAAACGCGCTCCAACGCACCCCGGCGACCAGCAGGAGCATGGCGCTGACCGCGCCGATCAACATCGTGGTGCCGTAATCACGACCGGCCAGGATCAGCCCCAGAACCACGGCGAGCGCCGCCCCCGGGATGAGCACACCGAACTTGAAGCGCGCCAGCCGCCGCCGGTACCGCTCCGCGTAATGCGCCAGCGCGATGATCACGGCGAGTTTGGCGAGTTCCGAGGGCTGGAACCGCAGCGGACTCAGATTCAGCCAGCGATGTGCGCCATTAATTTTCAAACCAATTACAGGCACGAAAACTAGGCAGAGCAGGACACAGGCCAGCCCGAACAGCACCAGCGAGACACGTTTCCAAACATGGTAATCCAGCGAAAGCGTGCCGGCAAACGCCCCCACCCCCAGCGCGCACCAAAGCAATTGCATCATCAGGTAATGCGTGCCTTTCTGCGTCATGCTGGCGCTATAAAGCATCACCATGCCCAGCGCGATCAGCGCCGCGACGCAAAAGATGAGAATCGTGGTGACGATTTTCATGGGGTGAGATGGAAAATGTTCCTCAATGGGTTCAAAGCAAACTGGGCGCCGGACTGAGGATCCCCGGCGCCCAGTGGTTGATCGGTTTGATCAGGAGGTCACCGAGGGCGGCGTGACCGGCATCGCCGCCGGAGCCGCCGGGGCTGCCGGAACCGTTGCTTCCGCTTTACCCGGAATCTTCAGCTTCTGCCCTTCGCGGATCATGTCCGTCGGCAGGTTGTTGGCCATCTTGATCTGTTTGGGGGTGGTGCCCTTCGCCTTGGCAATTTTAATCAGGCTGTCATTTTTCTTCACCGTGTACACGTTGCCACTGCTGTCCGTCGTCGCCGCCGGAGCAACACTGTCAACTGGTTTCGCGGTGGCCACCGCCGCCGTCTTTTCGGGGATTTTGATTTTCAGCCCGATTTTCAGCTTGCGGGAATCCACCCCGGGATTGGCTTTGGTGATGGCCGCCACGCTCACGCCATATTTCTTGGCAATCGTGGTGAACGAATCACCCTTGGCAATCGGATGCTCGGTGGCGGTGCCCGTGGCCACTGCAGGCGGCGTCAGACCGCTGTCCACGGGCGGCAGCGGAGTCACCGGTACTACTGGCGTTGCGGGCGGGTTGACCACAACGGATTGTGGTGGCTGCATCGGTGGAGTTACCACCGATGGTGTGGTGGTGAGCGGCATATCCAACGGCGTACTGTTGGAGTTGCCCACCAATAAACTGGAATTATCCAGCGGCGGCGCCTTGGCGACGGTTTGTTTATCCTTGCAACCTTGCACCAGCAAGGCACCGAGCAATACGACGTGAAATGCCAGGATGGCAAACACGGCGATATACACGTTGGACCGGCTTTTAGGTTTCTGGTCGTCCTGCATCCCTTGGGGGGGGAACGAGTTCTGCGTATTCATCTGTCTTAGGTTCGCTTCTTATAGCGTCCTTTCTTTGAGGTTGTTTATTTGTTTGTTGCCCCGGCGTTTTCCCTCACAAAAACGCCGGGACAAATTCGTATTATAATCGCGTTTCTTTTAACTCAGATTTTGCGTTGTTCAACGCGGCACCACTATGTTGTGTTTCACAAAAAGTGCAACCACAATCTGTTGTGTTTTTTAACGCACCTACCGCCGCCCGAAACACCTCGCCGCGGTGCTGATAATTCTGAAATTGGTCAAAGCTGGAACAGGCGGGGGAGAGCAACACCGTATCCCCTGGTTCAGCCTGCCGCGCGGCAGCCATCACTGCATTCGTAAGGCTCTCTTCCAAAACACATTGGGTAAAATCACCCCACGCGGCTTGCAATTTTTCCCGGGTTTCACCAATTAGGAATGCCCCCTTCACCCGCCCCGGAAATGATGGCGCAAGTTCTTGATAGTCAAAGCCCTTATCTTTTCCACCGGCAATCAGCCACAGATTGGCTTGTCCTTGGGTGGTCACCGGGATGGTCTGAATCGCCTTGCGCACCGCATCCACATTTGTGGCTTTGGAATCATTGATGTACTTGACCCCATTAATCTCGGCCACCAGTTCACAGCGATGCGGGGCAGGATCATACTTTTTCAACGCTTCGGCCACCACCTCCAGCGGCAGACGCAATACGCGCCCGACCGCCAGGGCCGCCATCATGTTTTCGGCATTATGCGGACCGCGCAAACGGGCGTGGTTCATGTCCAGCAGCGGGCCGACCCATCCCTCAATCCGGCTGATGAGCAGGCTGCGATCCAGGAAAATATCCGCCTGCCGATCCTGGGCGCTAAAGGTGATGATTTTCGAGGGAATGCTGAGCTTCATCGCCTGCATTTGCGTCAACGCCTCGAACTGCACAATGGCCCAGTCAAATGCCTGTTGGTTCATGAAAATCCGGGCCTTGGCGCGAATATAATCCGCCATACCGGTGTAGCGGTCAAAATGATCGGGGGTTAGATTCATGAGGACGGCGACCACCGGACGAAAATAATGGATGGTTTCGAGCTGGAACGAAGAGACTTCCAGCGTGAGAAAATCAAGTTCCCGGGTGCGATCCGCCACGTCGCAGAGGGGCAATCCAATGTTGCCGGCGGCCACGGTTGTACGATGCGCGTGGGTGAGCACCTTTTCGATCAGTTCGGTGGTGGTGGTTTTTCCATTGGTGCCGGTGATGGCCACATTGAGACAATACGATTGCTGGTAGCCAAGTTCCAGTTCGCCGATCACCGGTGTCCCGGCAACGACCAGCGGGTTCACCAGCGGGTGTTCCAGCGAAATGCCGGGGCTCACCACCGCCAGATCAAACGCACCCGCCGGAGCAGCGGCGGCGCCCAGCGTCACGGAAACACCCTGCGCGCGCAATTCCCGCGCCACCTGCCGCAGCGCCTCGGTATCGGCGGCATCCGCCGCCGTCACGCGGGCTCCGCGCCGGAGCAGGAGGGCGCAGGCGGCGCGCCCGCTTGCGCCAAGCCCGGCCACATACACCGATTTATTTGCCAATAAATGCATTAAATAATTAATATCAACGTATTTTAAGTGAACTCAGCGCCATCACCGCGCAGATCACGCCCAGGATGTAAAACCGCGTGACAATCCGCGAATTGGCCCAGCCGAGCTTTTGAAAATGATGGTGCAGCGGGCTCATCAGGAACACCCGCCGCCCCTCGCCGTAACGCAGACGGGTGTACTTGAACCACGTCCGCTGAATCAGCACCGAGCCGGCCTCGAGCACGAAGACCCCGCCGGCCAGCACCAACACCAGGGGCTGATGCACCAGCACGGCGATGATCCCGATCACCCCGCCCAGCGCGAGCGAGCCAGTATCGCCCATGAACACTTCCGCCGGCTGGCAGTTGAACCACAGGAAGCCCAGTCCCGCCCCGATCATCGCGGCGCAAAATACCGTCAGTTCGCCCGCGCCCGGCACATAGGTGATTTGCAGATAACGCGCAAAATTCACATTACCGGCCACATAGGTCATGATGAGCAGCACGAACGAAACGATGACCGTACAGCCGATGGCGAGGCCGTCGAGGCCGTCGGTGAGGTTGACGGCGTTCGAGGTGCCGACAATGGCAAAGACGGTGATCAGCAGGCCCGCAATCACCCCGGCCGTGCCAGTCAGCACCGGATACTTGTAGAATGGCACCATGACCTGGCTGATCAGGTTGGTCGTCAGCGGCAACCGCCACAAGTAAAAGGCGATAAAACCCGCCAGCATCACTTGTACCCAGAGTTTGACGCCTTCACGGGCGCCATCCGCGTTGCGCCGGGTGATCTTGAGATAATCATCGTAAAATCCCAACCCGCACAGCACCACCGCCGAGAGCAGCGTCAACTGGATCAGGGTGTTGTCCCACTGCGCCCATAATAACGTCGTCAGGTCCATGATCAGCACGATCATCAGCCCGCCCATGGTGGGGACATTCCGGGCGTTGTTCGCGGCGCGGGCCGCATACTCTTCCTTGAACAGCGACTCCAGCCAACGGATAAACCGGGGGCCAATCCACACACACAACAAGAGCGCCGTCAAGGCCGCGCACGCGCCGCGAAAAGTGAGATACCGGAACAGGCGCAAAAAGGAGAGGACGGGCTCCAGGGGAGTATCCTGGGTCCGTTCCAAAATCGTCTGTGCCAGCCAGTATAACATGTCAATCAATCACACCATCGAACAGTTTATCGCTCAAACTTTGGCGGTTTCGCCTTTCAATATTTCACTCACCCGTTCCAGCCGGGCGGCCCGCGATGCCTTGAGCAACACCACATCGCCGGGTTTCACCCGCGTTTTCAGTTCCGTGCCGGCCGCGCCGGCGTCCGCAAATTGTTCCACGGCCTCCAGCCCGGCCGTCCGCGCGCCGGCGGCGGTGGCCGCCGCCATCCCACCCACCGCCATCACCAAATCCAGCTTCAATTCGGCTGCCCTTTTCCCAGTCTCCCGGTGCGCCGCTTCCGCGTGCCCGCCCAGTTCCGCCAAGTCGCCCAGCACCGCGATGCGCCGGCCCGCGCACGGAAAATCCGCCAGGGTTTGCAGCGCAGCCAGCGTGGAATCCGCATTCGCATTGTACGCGTCATCCAGCACCCGCACCCCGTTCAACTCCCAAACTTGCAGCCGCATTTTGGGCGGCTGAGCCTGGGCCAACCCCCGGGCCAATTCCTCACGGGTCAGGCCCATTTCCGCGCCCGCGGCCAATGCCAGCAACGCGTTGGTCACCTGGTGGCGACCCAATACATTCACCCGGTATTCGCCGCCCCACTGCGACCCGGACGTTTCCACCTGAAAGGTCACCCCTTGCGCGTCCAATTGCAGGTGGGTCGCCCGCCAGTCCACCCCCTCGCCCATCCCCACGCGCACCACGGTCGCGCGGCTGCGCCGGGCCGCCGCCTCCGTCCACTCGTTTTCCGCATGGACAAACAACTTTCCACCCGCCGGCAACTGCTCCGCCAGACTGCCTTCCTCACGGGCCACCCCCGCCAGGTCGCCAAAAAACTCCAAATGTTCCCGACCGATACTGGTCAGCACGCCGAACAGCGGGCGGGCGATCCGCACCAACGGTTCCAATTCCCCCGGATGGTTGGTGCCCACCTCAAACACGGCGGCCTCGTGCTTGCGTTCCAACCGGAGCGCGGTCAATGGCACGCCCAGGTCGTTGTTAAAACTGGCCTCGTTCCACAGGGTCTCGAAACGCTGGCGCAACACCGAGGCCAGCAGTTCCTTGGTGGTGGTCTTGCCGTTGGACCCAGCCACCGCAAACACCGCCAGTGTGAAGGACCGCCGATACTCGGCTGCCCACCGTCCCAACGCCGTCCGCACCTGGTCCACCACGATGTGCGGCACCTCACCCGCCCCGGCAAAGGCCGCCACCACCTTGGCCATTTGCCCCCGTTCCACCATCACCGCTTTCACCCGCCGTCGAACGACTTCGGCGAGGAAATCGTGGCCATCAAATTTTTCGCCGGGAATCGCGAGAAAAAAATCCCCCGCACTGGCCTTCCGCGAATCCGAACACAGGCTACGCACGTCCAAGCCCGGCGGCCCGTGCAGCTCTCCGCCACAGGCATCGGCGATGTATTTCAAGGAACGCGCTTCCACAAAAAAATAGCGTCGTGCTTAGTGCCGGCCTTTGCTGTTTTGGCCGCGCTTCCAGCCCAGGCTTTCCAGGGTTTCACGGGCATAGACACGGTCGTCGAACGGCACCACCGAGTCTTCAAATTCCTGGTAGGTTTCATGGCCTTTGCCCGCCAGCAGCACGCTGTCGCCGGGCCGCGCCTGACGCAAAATTTCCACAATCGCGCGCCGCCGATCCAATTCCAACTGATAGCCATCGGAGCGCACCTCGCGAAACCCGGCATCAATCTGCGCCGCGATCTCCGCCGCCGATTCCTTGCGCGGATTATCACTGGTGATCAGGCTGAAATCCGCCAACTCGGCGGCCACCCGCCCCATTTTGGAACGCTTCCCCTTGTCCCGGCTGCCGCCACATCCAAACAGCAACAGCACCCGCCCGTTGGGCGTTAATTCACGCACGGTCTTCAGCACATTGCTCAGCGCGTCATCGGTATGGGCGTAATCCACATACACGCCAAACGGCTGCCCGCACGGCACGCTTTCCAACCGCCCCGGCACCGGCGGCATCTGGCTGAGCGCTGTGCGAATCGCGGCCACTTCCAGTTTCAACACCAGGCCGGCGCCAATGGCCGCCAGAGCGTTATAGATATTATGCCGGCCAATCAGCGGCATCCGGATGTCAAAGGAGTGCTCCGGCGCCTCCACGGTAAACCGGGTGCCGTCTTTGCCCAGTTCCACCTTGGTGGCACGCAACTGGGCGGATTCGGATAACCCGTAGGTCATCTGAATCGCGAAGTCCGTGGCTTTGGAAAGGCGCGCGCCACAACCGTCGTCAATATTGATCACCGCCGACTGCTTTTTGCCGCCCGGCGCGGCCCGAAATAATTTTTCCTTGGCCAGATAGTAATTCTCCATGGTCCCATGATAATCCAGATGATCCTGGGTGAGATTGGTGAACAAGGCCACATCGTAGGCGATGCCGGCAACGCGTTTTTGCTCCAATGCATGCGAAGAGACCTCCATCACACAGGCCTGGCACTGGGCACGCACCATCTGGTCGAAGAGCTGATGAATATCAAGCGCCTCGGGAGTGGTGCGATGGGCGGGGATCAAGCGCGCGCCAATCTCATAGCGCACCGTGCTGATCAAGCCGGTATGCACACCGGAGATTTCCAGCATCTGCCGCACCATGAACGCCACGGTGGTCTTCCCATTGGTCCCGGTGATCCCGATCAGCTTCAAGCGATCCGCCGGCCGGCCATAAAACACCGCCGCCGCGTGCGCCATCGCTTCGCGGGCGTCGGCGACCTTAATCTTGGTGGCGCGCGGGGAGGAAAAACCATTCCGCTCACAGATGATCGCGGACGCACCGCGATCGATGGCGCTATTGATAAACTCATGGCCGTCCACGTTCTGGCCGGGCACGGCCACAAAGACCACCCCGGGCGTGACCCGCCGTGAATCGTAGGTGATGCCGGTAACCTCGCGGTCCACGGTGCCTTCAATCTTCAAGGTCGGAACCGCCTGCAATAGTTGTTTGAGTTGCATAGGCATTATTGGTTTGAAGCGGTGACCAACACCCGGCCCTTCTTGCCCGCCAGTTTTTCACCCTTGTCCTCGGGTGTGAGGTCGGGATGAATATTCAGGTAATTGGCCACCCGCTCGGCAATCTGCCGGAATACCGGAGCGCAAACATCCCCGCCGTAATGCCCCCCTTTGGGATAGTCCATGACCACGGAGATGCAGAGTTCCGGTTTATCCGCCGGGAAAAATCCAATGAACGAGGAAAAATATTTATCGTGTGAATAGCCGCCGTTTTCCACTTTTTGAGCGGTGCCAGTCTTGCCGGCCACCGAATAGTGGTCCAGGCGCGCCTTGAACGCGGTGCCGTCTTTGGTGACTACCGTTTTAAGCGCCTTAATCATCTGCGCAGAAGCCTCGGGCGTGAGCACCCGCCGAACGGGTGTGGGTTGAAATTTTGCCACCACATTATTTTCGCTGTCTTCCAGGCGATCCACCAACATCGGTTGCATCAGGACCCCTTGGTTGGCAATGGCCGCCATCGCCATGCACATCTGGAGGGGGGTGACCGCCACCCCATGCCCCATCGGAATCTGCGCAATGGACACCTTGCTCCATTGGCGGACGGGGTTTAGAATCCCGTTCACCTCACCCGGCAGAGCGATGCCGGTCCGCTGGCCAAATCCGAAGGCGCGAATGTGGTCATACAACGGCTGTTCCCCCATTTTAATGCCAATCTTGGCCGCCCCGATGTTCGAAGATTTGGTGATGATGGTCTCCACGGAGAGCGAACCATACGAGGCATGGTCATGCAGCGTGTGGCCAGCAAAGGCAAAATGGCCCATTTCACAATAGAACGTATCCCCCAGCTTGACCAAGCCATCCGTGAGAGCGGAGGACACCACCACCACTTTGAACGTGGAGCCTGGCTCCTGCACATCGCTAATCGCCCGGTTGCGCCGGAAGTCCGGCGGCTCACTGCCAGGGGTGTTGGGATCGTAGTTGGGCAGCACCCCCAACCCGAGCACCTCCCCGGTCCGCGGGCGAATCACCATGCCGCACACGGAAATCGGCGTATGCTTTTTCATCGCCTCCGCCAGTTCCGACTCGACGATGAACTGCACCCCGGCATCCAACGTCAAGACCACATTCAAACCATCCGAAGGCTCGACATCCTGTTCCCGGAAATTGACCAATTCGCGGTTGCGCTTGTCTTTTTCCGTGACGCGCCAACCACGCACACCGCTCAGGCGGGCGTTCAACATGCGCTCCATGCCGTCCATGCCAACCGTTTCGATGAGTTCACGGCCATTCAACTCGGTTTCATGCATGCCGGTATAGCCCAGCACATGTGCCGCCAGTCGCTGATTGGGATAGATGCGGATTTGATCCTCGATGGGATCCGGGAAAATGGCGCTTTGGCGCAATTCCCGGTAGAAGCGGGCCTCGAGTTTATTGGTGAGTCGTTTTTCATCCACCCCAAAATTCAGGTTGGACATCACGCCTTGAAGCTGGCGCCAGGTTTCCATGGGCACCTTGCGGTGCAACACCACGTAGCGGTTGGTGAACACCATTCCCAATTCATTTGTGCGGGTGACGCGGCTAAGTAATTCCAACACCTTGGGTTCCGGCAGTTGCAGGCAGGGCGCAATGGCGTGCGCGACCTGGGTGCGCCGGTTGCCCAGCAGGCTGGGATCGGCACAGACGGTTTTGGCCGGCAGGCTGGTGGCCAGCAGGTTCCCGCGAATGTCGCGAATGTCACCCCGGCGCGGCTGCAGCAAATACTCACGGTGGGTATTGGCGCAGGCGCGCAGGCGCAGCTCATCATGGCGGATGACCTGAATGTCCACCAGGCGATAGCCTAGCCCCAGGAAGGCTGCCGCCAGTAGCAAGGCCAACGCCAGCATACGCCGCAATTGTTGGGCTTTAATCATGATACGTCACTTTTACCTGCCGCCCACCCAGGTTCCGGTTCCTCCAACCAAACGCTGGACGAGCGGCGGTAAAAAAATTGGTGGCGAATTAGCGCGCGGCCTGGATCGTTTCGCGGCGTTGCGCCAACAACGGCACGCGGTCCAACGGCAGGCTGCTCAGGCCATCCGCCGACGGCGGCGCCGGCGGCTCGATCAATCGCACAATCTGCGACGGGGCCGGCGGCACCAGGCCGAGCTTCATCTCATTGACCTTGGCGTAGAGGGACGGCGGCGAACGGAGCGTATCCAGTTGCCGGCTCAGCTTGGCGTTCTGCTCGCGTAGTTGCTTGAGCGAGACTTCACGTTGGGAAATTTGCTGTGATAAATCATGAATTTGCTTCTTCAGCCCAACGTAACCCACGCCCGCGCCACCGATCAGCAGACACATCAGCATCGCCTTCAGTGCCGGACCGAACCGCACCGCCGCCGAACTCTTTTTCCGATTACCCGCCATGGTCGTTTTATAGTTTCGCCAAAATTCTTAATTGCGCGCTGCGGGCGCGCGGGTTGTCCCGCACTTCCGCCGCGCCGGGTTGGACCGCTTTGCGTTCCACCCATTGCAGCACCGGCACCCGCGGCTGCCGTAACTCCGGCACATCCACCGCCTGCGGGCACGTATAATCCCGGCACTGTTCCCGCCCGAAATCCTTCACCAGCCGGTCTTCGAGCGAATGAAAGGTGATCACCACCAGCCGGCCCCCCGGTTTCAACACCTTTACCGCCGCTGCCAGGCCCCGCTGCAAGGCCCCCAGCTCGTCATTCACCGCGATCCGCAGCGCCTGAAACACCCGCGTGGCGGGATGTGTTTTCCCGCGTGGCCCGGGCACCGCCCGCACCACCAAATCCGCCAGTTGCCCCGTCGTCTCGATTCGTCCCCCACCCCGTTCCACCTCAATGGCTTTCACAATTCGTCGGGCGAACTTCTCGTCGCCATACCGCCATAAAATTTGTTCCAACTCGCCGGTGGCCGCCTGGTTGACCAGGTCGGCGGCGGTTTGCGCCTGCCGTTGGTCCATCCGCATATCCAGCGGCCCATCCTTCATAAAACTAAAACCCCGCTCCGGCACTTCGAGTTGATGACTGCTCACCCCCAGATCCATCAGTACACCGTCCAAACTCGCCCCTGGCAGCCACTCACCCAATTCCGCGAAATTTCCGCGTCGTAATTCAAACCGGCCCGTATACGGAGCCAACCGTTGCTGCGCCGCTTCCAGCGCATCCGCATCCTGGTCACATCCGAACAACCGTCCACCGGGCGCACTGGCCTTGAGCACCGCCTCGGCATGTCCCGCCCCGCCCAGGGTGCCATCCACGTACCACCCACCATCGCGGGGCATCAGATACTGCAATACCTCGGGCAGCATCACCGGCGTGTGGACAAAGCCAGCCACACGCGCCTCATCTCAACCAGTTTCGCGCCGTCGCAATCCATTGCGCCGGCCACTGCCGCCACCACGCCAACCCACGCGGCGGCGGCGTCACCTGCTGCACCGCCAACGGCTGCGCCAACGCCATGACCGGACGGGCGACGACTTCCAAATCCGAATCCTGCAAGTCGTTGCGGACGACTTTCACCGTATTCAGCGCCAATTCCCGCTGGACCGGACGGCGAGCCGCCTCGGCCTCGCGTCGCGCCCGGCGCTTTCCCAAAAACCAACGTTGCCCGGCCGCCGGTTCCACGGCGGGCGTCATTGGCTGTTTGGCTACCGGCGTCTGGCTGCCCGGTGATACCGTCACCGGCCCAATCGTTTCTGCCGGTACGGACGGCTCCAACCGGGACAGCACTCCCTGTTCCGCCAATTGGTAACGGGATTCATCGGGCATCTGCTCGACACTTTTTCCAGCCACTAATAAACGCATCAGGCTCATAATCTCAGAGCATCGTGTACGCGACATCTCGCAACGCCTCATCCGAGGCCGCCGCCGCTTGATAGCGCTGCGGATTCCAAATTTGGAAACTATCCACCAACCCGACCAACTTCGCCTCGCCCTCGATCCCCGCCGCCTTCGCCAATTGGTCCGGCAGACAAATCCGCCCGGCCTTGTCCACCGTCACCTGGTCCGATCCGCCACCCAGCAATCGCCGCAGCGCTTCCGCCTTCGGATCCGAAAGCGACATCGAACGCAACTTTTCAAGCAGCCGGGCCATCATCTCTTCCGAAAGCGCCATCAAGCAGGCTTCCTGACTGGCTCCCTTTTTCCAAATCAACAGCGTTAACGTCTCTTCTTCGTTTTCGCCAGCATTCCGCCACTTGGCTGGGATAGAGAGCCGCCGCTTCCCATCAACCCCATGGGAGTAAATCGAACTGTATATCACAGTCTTTTTTCCAGCGGCAGTCATACTTCATCACCTGACATCCATCCCACTACATGGTACTGTCTGGAAAATCATGGTAATTCATCCCACTAAAAGGTCAATAGCCTTTTTTGAAATATTTTTGCACAAGTTATTCACCGAGTTATTCACAACTGTAACGTCAAAGTTAACCCCATTTTATAGACCAATCATGCTTTTTCATCCCACTTCCTTGGTTTTCTCATCCCACATCTAACCCGCATTTTACCACCGACCTGCGCCGATATGACACACCTTTTTACCCCAAGGAATCGCGGGAGCTGCATTTTTTGGAGTGTGGCGGCAAGGCGGGGCCATAAATTTCGGAATTCGGAATTCGGATTTCGGAATGCGGAATACCAGACCGGTGGATGGTCTTCTCTGTGTCCATCGGTGTTTATCGGTGGTTTATTCTCCGTTATTTTACCACGGATAACTCGGATGACACGGATGAAAACCAGCCCCATGCAGAATGCGGAAAGGAGCGTTTCCTGAACTCGACGACTATTCGGGCGGTAAATCATGGCTGGCCGGTTGAAATCCAAAGCGGTGTCGCCATCCGCCCCTTTCTCCCCCGGCGGTTGCCACCGCACTCCAAAATTTCCCGCGTCACCATATTAGAGTTTCGTTGCCTCCCCACGAACCCTCACTTCCAGGTTCATGGGTTCAAAGAGCGAAATCTGGTTTTTGGGAAGTCTCTCCTCGACAGCTCCAAATAGTATTATCTGGTCAAATCCAATGTGCGAAGCGCGAACACTGAATGAATTTGGAACGCCGAAGACCGAAAAGAAGGCAGGCGACCGATATCAACAGGGCGGCCGGTAAAAAACGTGGTTTGCCCGCAAATGTAGTTTATTTATATTTATGTAGGTTCACTTAACATTACCCAGTTCTCGCCGTCGTCGAATTAACAAATCCAGGGCCAGTCGTGCCGCTCGGACGCAGAACCGGAGCGGTTGGGCGGCGTTGAAGCCGCCGCAAGCTCTTCCCCTCGGGGCAATCCGTGGTCAACCGCGCTTGCGTTCCCGGATGGCTTGAAGTTGGGTTACGGTCAATAAGTCGTGGGGCCGCCCCATGGCCTGTTTGGCCTGGATGAGCGCGGAAATATCCAAGACCCGGCATTTGCCTCCCGGAATGTCAATGTCCACCCCGTGAGCATTGACCCTGTCAAAATCCCCCACTCCAAGCACTTCCCCCAGACAATCGAGTACGCCCAGATCAGTCTCCAGGTAAAGATTTTTTAGGCCCCTTCCAGCATCCGCTGATAAGTCAAACGGCAACCTTTGCGGTGTCATCCGATGAACCGGATGCAGCGTTGCCAAGGCCTGATTCAAACGTGCAAGGTTCTCCGGGGAAAAACGCATACAAACATCCACATCACGCGTCACCAGCGACGCCCCGTGCGCCACCGATGCAAAGCCGCCAACGAGGACAAACTCAACGCGGGCGTCCATTAATTTTTGGATTAAATAACTAAGTTTTTGCATCACGTTTTTGCATCGCTTCCTGCAGCAGGCTGGCAAACGCGAGCGCCTCATCATGATCCTGCAAGCGTTCCCACGGCGTTTTGGCGAGATTGAGTTCAATGAGCGACATGTCGAACCCCGCCGCCGCCGCGGCCTGCCACGCTGGACCATCCGACAACGCACCCATTGTCTCGGTCTTGGAACTCGCTTTATTGATATCAGGCATACTCACATCCACCGGCGCTAATTTCCTCCAAGTATCCATGCCCGTCAACCGGATATTCCGCCCAAGGCACCCTCATGTTAGCTTTTAGTGCCATTCTGTCTGCATGACCGTTTTTTCCAGACGGCGGTTGTTTCCTGAATGTAACTTGTGATCCAGCGTGAAGCTGTTAGAACCAACTTATGAAGCTGGGAGAACTCTATAAGTGGAAAGCATGATTACATGAAAACCATTACGCAAAGAAGTCTTGTGGTCCTCGTCACGTTGTTCGCAGCCGGGGCATTGTTGGTCCCGTATCAGCGCTGTCAGGCCGAACTGCGCTCCACGATTCAGGTGACCAACCTGCCGATGGTCGTTGGCAGTGTCACGGTTCAATCCACCAACGGGTTGAACAATTTACGACTATGTCGCGTGGTGGGCCTATTACGCTGCCGAACTGAATGCGGGGAATCAGTTTGTCAACACCTTCGAGACTGCGATGGATAAGGCCAAAGAGATGTCTAGCGACGGATCTGCAAGTGCCGTTTGGACCAGGTGTGAAGGCATGAAACTGAACAATACCGTGCCTTGAATAAGATGGAGGCGAACGCATGAAATGGAAAGCGTGGGCGTTAATCGTCTTGGTCGGTGCCGCAATTTTAGCGGCGCTGCTTGTACCGGGTGAGCGTGAAATCTCAGGCGAGCGTGAACCAAGTTATCTCGGACACCGACTCAGTTGGTGGGTGGAGGAATATGGCCATAGCTATCCCGGCGAACGTGATCCCAAAGTCGTGGAGGCATTATCCAAAATCGGAACGAATGCCATCCCTTTCTTGTTCACGTGGATGAGAAGTACCTACGACATCAAATCTTCCGAGGGGGAACTTAGGGCGGCGAGAGCAAGGGCGGCCGCAGGGGTGTTTTCCGTGCTGGGCACCAATGCGCGTCCGGCCATTCCCGAACTGGGAAGAATGGTGAACGAGCCAACTAACTATTTCGATTACGATTTGGCCACTGTGGCTTTGTGTGGCATCGGCAATGAGGGGCTTCCGGCGCTCGCCGCTGCACTGGCCAATCCGAAGACGCCGGATCGCACCGGTTTGGTATGGCGAATGAGCTTAAGTTTTCACACCAACCCCGCAGTAGTGCCCGTCTTCGCCAAATGTCTTCAAGACACTGATAACAAACTTCGAGAACAAGTGGCTTTGGCGCTGGGCTCCATGGTTCTGGCACCTGAAGTGGCGGTGCCAGCGCTGGCTGATTGTCTTAAAGACGCTCCTCCCCCACCCTTACGCCGTCGGCTTTTCCGGACACTGGCCGCCTTTGGCCCCCAAGGCCGCGCGGCCATCCCTGTGTTGGTGACCAGGCTTAATGACCCGGACCTCGAAGCTCGCACGGACGCCACCAACGCCCTGCAAAGAATTGCGCCGGAGGTGCTGACCAACTCGCCCGCCCCGCAGCCGGTGCCACTTTGAACACACTCCACCCCACACCCGAGCGGAACCTATAAATATGCATCTAAAAAGAATCCTGTGGCCCATGCTGGTGATTGGCGTTGCTGTGCTCGCGTCTTGCCGGATTGGTAGCGGGCCGCATATCGGCTCCTTGAAAAGGATGGAGGCGAACGCATGAAATGGAAAGCGTGGGCGCTAATCGTCTTGGTCGGTGCCGCAATTTTAGTGGCGCTGCTTGTACCGGGTGAGCGTGGAACCTCAGGCGAACGTGAACCAAGCTATCAAGGACACCGGTACAGTTGGTGGGTGGATCAATATGTCTGTAGTCATCCCGATAAACGCGATCCCAAAGTCGTGGAGGCAATGTTTAAAATCGGGACCAATGCCACACCCTGTTTATTCAAATGGATGCGGGTTGGTTTTGACATCAAGCCATCGCGCACCAAAAAGGCCGTAAAGTCCACATTGCAGCATTTGCCGTTGGACTGGCGACCAGGATCACTCGTTGACTGGACCGAGGAGGGTTACGAGATGATGAGAGCGAAGATGGCCTGCCAAGGGTTTTCCGTGCTGGGCACTAACGCCCGTCCAGCCATTCCCGAATTGGAACGCCTAGTATTACTATGTTAAGTTAAACCTTGTCTTTTTCGAGCCATTCCGCGAGAC